>RGHP01000066.1 GCA_010024125.1 Gammaproteobacteria bacterium
GTGTCATAAATCGCCATCCCAGCAGTCACGGAACCACCTGGGGAATTAATGTACAGATGAATATCTTTATCCGGATTCTCTGACTCCAAAAATAACAACTGAGCCACGATCAGGTTGGCCATATGATCTTCGACCTGACCAACCATAAAAATGACGCGTTCTTTTAAAAGTCGTGAGTAAATGTCATACGAACGCTCTCCACGAGAGCTTTGTTCGACGACAATCGGGACCAAGCCTGCCATGCGTTTACCTCTAATTAGCCCTGACGACTCTTCATGACGTCAGCGTATGACATATCAATGGTCTTCACTTTCGCAGATTCAAGCAGTTTCTCAGCAACTTGCTCTTCAACGGCAAGCGCCTCAACCTGCTTCAGGTTTTCATCATTTGAATAATAGAAATTCACGACCTGCTCTGGATCGTCATAGGCCGCAGCCATTTCATCGATCAACGCGCGGACGCGATCTGTATCTGCCTGAAGTTCCAACTTTTTAACAGTTGCACCCAATAAGATACCCAGACGTACACGACGCTCAGCTTGCTCTGTAAACAGTTCATCTGGAAGCTGGTGTGGGTCAAATTGCTGGCCACCACCAAAACGCTCAACTGCCTGATGCTTCAGCGTGTGAATTTCAGATTTAACGGCAGCTTCTGGGACAGGTGCTTCAGCATTCTTCTCAAGCAGAATGTCAAACACTTTGGTTTTGTTCATGTTTTTCAGAGTTAATGAGAGCTCACGCTCCATCTGCTCTTTCAACTCAGCCTTAAAGTCTTTTTCGTCGCCAGATTCAACACCGAATGCTTTGATGAATTCCTCATCAACTGCAGGTAATTCACCGCGCTCGAGTTTCGTAACGTCAATTTTGAAGGTAGCCGCTTTGCCTTTTAGGTTCTCAGCGTGATAGTCCTCTGGGAAGGTGACTTCGATGTCTTTGGCATCACCCTTCTTCATTCCAACGATTCCGTCTTCAAAGCCTGGGATCATTGAGCCAGAACCAAGGACCAATGCGTGGTCTTCACCTTTACCACCTTCAAAGGCTTCACCATCGATGAATCCCTCGAAGTTGATCGTGACGCGATCGCCTTCTTTCGAGGCTGCGCGAGCAGACTCTTTCCAAGATTTACGCTGCTCACGGAGCGTTGCGATCATTTCTTTAATGTCAGCCGCGCCAACTTTGCACTTGGTCTGTTCAATCTCATCACCATCAATCAGCGCCGGATCAAGTTCAGGGAATACTTCAAATGTCGCCTTGAACGAAAAATCTGAACCTTCTTCAAATTTCACGTCATCGATCTTTGGTTGGCCAATTGGCTTAACATCGTGCTCGCTGAGCGCCTGGCCCAATGACTTTTCCATCAAGTCAGACACGATTTCTTGACGAATTGCTTGTCCATAACGCTGACGAACAACGCTCGCAGGGACCTTGCCTGGGCGGAACCCATCAATGCGCACACGCTTTGCGGTTTCTGCCAACTTGGCTTCGAATTCTGTTTCAACATCCCCGGTTGGGATAGTGATTGTAAATTGGCGCTCTAGTGCGCTCGGGGATTCCAGGACAACCTGCATGGATTAACCTCAGTCATTCAAATTCTTTGAAATTAAACGCGATAGGATACTGCTTTCAGTCGTAGCCGTACAGTGATGGTGCGGATGGAGGGACTTGAACCCCCACGCCTCGCGGCACCAGAACCTAAATCTGGCGTGTCTACCAATTTCACCACATCCGCAACAGAACGCAGAACGCGTTATGAGGCGCCGGATACTGAAGCATCTATCCTAAAATATCAAGCAAAATTGAATAAAACCCAGTAATCTCATCGCATCATCAATGAGAGACGCACATGCCAATCGAATCCCTAATTTCAATACTGCCCGCCAACCTCGAAGCAATCGTAATGGTGGTTTTTATCGTCGCTGCCGGACTGTTTCTCGGATCGATGGCGAATCGTGCTGTAAAGCTCGCCCTCAACCGCACAAAACTCGAGGGGCTCGCTGCAACTTTCATTGCACGCGCTGCACGAATTGGCATCTATGTCATCGCGCTGGTGTCTGCACTTGGCACCCTCGGCGTCGACACAACCAGTCTTATCGCAGCGCTTGGCGCCGCGGGCCTGGCGATCGGCCTAGCACTCCGCGATACCCTGAGCAATCTCGCCGCAGGACTTATCTTGGCGTTTAACGGGGCATTTCGCCAAGGAGACACCATCGAAGTTAACTCGGTCATCGGCACAGTCATGGAAATCGACCTGTTAACAACAGAGCTAAAAACACCTGATGCGAAGAAAGTTGTGATCCCGAATGGCTCACTAATGCAGTCGAGTGTCGTCAATTACAGTGCATATCCATCGCGACGCATCGAGTTTTTAGTTGGCATCTCCTACGATGACGATATCGAGAAAGCAGAAACCATTATTCGAGAAGTGATCGCCCAGCAGTCATTTTGCCTAACCGATCCCGAAGCGGTGGTCGGCGCAGACAACTTAGGAGACTTTGGACAAAACATCTTGGTTCGCGTATGGGTTGATAGCGATTTTGTGATCACCGGAAAAATGCAGTTGCTACGCGAGATTAAGCGAGCATTTGACCGAGAGAAAATCACGATCCCATTCCCGCGCTATGAGGTTGCGAATCTCTCGAACTAACGGTCGGTCGCGCCTTGGCTATTGCATCGCTCTTCAAATGCAGCCGAAAACCGCTCTGATTCGTAAGTCACATACTCAAACTTGCGCGAGAGCTCGGAATCTGGCTCCTTGCCCTCCATCTTCAGATTAATGATCTCTTCGCGCGCTTGACGCACCTGATCGATCCACACAGTGACCCAGCCCTCAAGCACTTCGCAATCGTCAGGAATTACCCGTTCTTCTGCAAATACGCTTGAAGGTAGAACGATAAGGATGATGGCTAAAAAGCGACGCATAACTGGATTCCGTTGTTATTTCCAAATAACGATACCGAAATCGATTGCGAATTTGTAGAAGGATAAAATGGGGTGGATGATGGGACTCGAACCCACGACGACCGGAATCACAATCCGGGGCTCTACCAACTGAGCTACACCCACCGTCGATGCCAGGCTGGCACGCCTGGCAGGAATCGAACCTGCAACCTACGGCTTAGAAGGCCGTTGCTCTATCCGGTTGAGCTACAGGCGCATGGTCAGTAATGGTCGGGGCAGCTGGATTCGAACCAACGACCCTCTGCTCCCAAAGCAGATGCGCTACCAGACTGCGCTATACCCCGACTGCCTGACTGAGCACAGCGGTGCTCAACAGTGGGTGCGGAGTATAGTCATCGACTTCAGGCTCTGCAAGGGGATTTTTGGACTTTAGGTTTGGAAAGCGCAAGCCAGTTTCCAGCAACAATCAGCGCCACCGCAGCCAACGCAAGTAAAGACAATTGATATCCCTCGAAAAGTACGCTGACTAAAACGGCAACGACAGGGAACGCAACCGTGGTGTAGGCCGCTCGCCCAGGACCAATCCGTCCGATTAATGTGAGATAGGATCCAAATGCAATCACTGAACCAAAGACGACGAGATATAGCAGCGAGCCAACATAAACCGCTGTCCACTCAAATTGAATATCCAAATCATTGACGAGCGCAAAGCTAAATGTCAGTACCGTGCCATACAGCATTCCATATGCCGTCGAATTCCATACAGTCATGCTGCGCCGTTGCAATGTCGCTGACACCAAATTACCTGAACTTGCTGACAACGTTCCGAGTAAACACAACAACAATGCAAACGAACCCTCGCTTTCCCAACTAAAAGTCACCAATTCGGCCCGGAATAAAATGAGCAAACCGAGAACGCCGATCAGCCCACCAATCAAAGAGCGAGCCTCCAACGCTTGCCCCATGAACAGCCGCGCACCCAAAGCATTCCAAAACACCATGGTTGAGAACACGACCGAAACGAGACCCGTGGTTAAGGACAAGCTCGCCGTGTAGAACAGCCCATAATTGAGGCAAAACAAAAACAACCCGAGAAGCACGCACAGAGCGTGCTCAGTCGGCTTGAGAATAAGCCTTTCAGATCGAACGATACAGATCCCGAAAACGACGAGTGAGGCGAGCAAGAAGCGCCACCCAACCGAAACAATCGGGTGCACGACTCCTAATTGACCCAAAATGACGAACCACGTTGTGCCCCAAGTTAAAACGGTGATCGCAAAAAGCGTCGCATCGACCCGATTTATTTGCGATGCCACGATGTTCCGCCAGCACCATCCTCAAGCACAACACCCTGTGCAACGAGATCGTCACGAATTTTGTCGGCAGTTGCGAAGTCGCGATCTTTTCGAGCCTGCTCGCGCGCAGCGATGAGCGCGTCGATTGCTGCATCACTGAGGCCACTCTTGGCCGCCTTTAAAGCCTGCTGCTCATCGAAAAATGCGTCTTTTCCACTTGCGAAGAGACCAAGAACTTTTCCGATTGCCAAAACACTGGACGCAGACTCGGCAGTTCCCTCTGAGGCCAACTCGAATAATAAAGCGATCGCACGAGGCGTATTGAAGTCATCATCCATCAATGTTTGAAACTCAAAGATGGCATCTGAACTCGGGGCTGATAATTCATCAGGTAACGCCTGAACAAGCCGGCTGTACGCCGCTTCGGCCTGCACCAAAGCATCGTCTGAAAACGAAATCGCGCTTCGATAGTGGCTTTGCAGCAAAAAGAAGCGAATCACTTCAGGATGAAACTCTTTAAACAAGGCATCAAGCGTCACGAAGTTCCCAAGCGACTTCGACATTTTTTCTTCATTCACACGCACTGCACCGGCGTGCATCCAGTAGCGCGCGAATGTACATCCAGTGGCAGCTTCAGATTGCGCGATCTCATTCTCATGATGCGGGAACTTGAGATCAGGACCCCCACCATGAATATCAAATGTCTCACCAAGAGCATCCATACTCATAGCAGAGCACTCGATATGCCAGCCAGGCCGACCAGGGCCAAACGATGAAGGCCAAGACTCCTCGCCCTCCTTCGCAGACTTCCAAAGAACAAAGTCTGCAGGACTTTCTTTATCATCAGCGACGGCAACTCGAGCCCCAGCAATCATGTCATCTAGCTTCCTATTATTGAGCTTGCCATAATCAGGAAACGCACCGACTCTGAAATAGACATCCCCAGATGCGCCTTGATAGGCCGCGCCTTTCGACATTAATAACTCGATCAACCGAAGCATCGACTCAATATTCGAAGTTGCTCGAGGTTCTGAGTTCGGGGGCTGACAACCCAATCGTTTTTCGTCTTGATGCATGGCATCAATCATTTCGGCGGTCAATTCAGAAAAATTAATTCCACGCTCTTCGGCTCGCGCAAAAATTTTGTCATCCACGTCAGTGATGTTTCTGACGTAATTCACATCAAATCCGCGAAATCGCAGGTACCTGACTATTGCATCAAATGCCACCATGACGCGGCCGTGGCCCAAATGACAACGGTCATAAACAGTCATCCCGCAAACATACATGCCGATTTTTTCAGCTTCCATTGGCTGAAATTCGCGCTTTTCTCGGGCTAGGGTGTCAAAGATCTGCAAACTCACGCGTTATTCCTTGTGGTGAAACCGGTATAGTACCGCCTAGTGTATTGAGGAGGAAAACCCGTGATTCTATTAGAAACAACGCTTGGCAACATCACTTTAGAGCTTTTTGAGACTGATGCGCCCTTAACAACAGCAAACTTCAAACAATATGTTGAAGACGGCTTCTATGACGGAACCATCTTTCACCGGGTGATTGATGGATTCATGATTCAAGGTGGTGGTTTTGAGCCAGGTATGATTCAAAAGGACACGCGCGACCCAATCACAAACGAGGCATCCAATGGCCTTGCGAATAATCGGGGAACCATTGCTATGGCGCGAACAATGGATCCTCATTCAGCGACAGCCCAGTTTTTTATTAACGTCACTGACAACGACTTCCTCAATTTCCGATCTGAAACACCAGATGGTTTTGGATATTGTGTATTCGGCCGCGTATTTGACGGAATGGACGTGATTGACGCCATCAAAGCGGTCGACACAACGCATCGTGCAGGCCACTCAGACGTGCCAAGAGATGACGTTATCATCAATAAAGCATCTGTCATCTAATGCGACGCCTCGTCGTCTCTGATTTCCATCTTGATCCTTCTGAACCGGCGCGTTACCGCGCCGCAATGGATGCGATTGCTCACTGCCCGAGCGATCAACTCATTCTTGCGGGAGACATCTTTGAAGCATGGGTCGGAGACGATGGTGCGACAGATGCGGACGACCAATTTCTCGAGTTTTGCGGCAAGCACAGCGACGACACTCTGTTCATTCATGGCAACCGAGACTTTCTAATCAGTGAAAACTATCTTCATCAGTTTGATATCCAATTGATTGATCGCTACGTTGACGATGAATTGATCGTTATACATGGTGATGAGCTGTGCACCTTGGATCACGCATATCAAACATTCAAACAGGAAGTCAGACAGGCGTCTTGGATGAATGAATTTTTAGCGAAACCGCTCTCAGAGCGCCAAGCGATTGCCGATGGCTTGAGACAAGCATCACGTGAAACTCAGGCGAATCGAGCGGAAGCGATTGGTGATGCAGTGGACTCAGAAATCAATCGATGGATGGCAGACTATGAGGCGAAGCTTCTAATCCATGGCCACACCCATCGTCCTGCTGTGCATCAAACAGCCGGCGGCATTCGTGCCGTGACGTCTGACTGGAATGATTCAGGAATTGGTATTTTTATCGACACAACCAACTCTGAGCAGATTGTCAGTCTCTCTCACCTCTCCCCCAACGAAGCCGTGATTAGAGAACAATGGTTACGTCAGGCAGGAACGCCCGAGTGGAAGCGAAATTCTGAATCTGGGCTTTGAATCAACTGCGCATCGATTGTCAGAAAGTGCGCTAGCCGCTCATTAACCGATCGCTCATCGCCGTTTTCTCTAGCAAGTGCCAGGTAATCTTGATAATGACGCCCTTCCGATCGCAGTAGCGATTTATAGTAACGACCAAGCGATGTTGGGAGGTGCGGCCATAGCGTTGCGAAACGCTCACAGGAACGCGCTTCAACGATTGCGCCAATGATTAACAAATCAACGAGACGGCCTGCTTCATCGGTTCTGGCAGACTCTCGAAGCGTTCGCGCATATCGTGAGGCACTGAGCGGACGAAACTCCACTCCCATCCGCTCCATGAACAAGAGAACCTGCTCGTAGTGCAGCATCTCTTCACGCACCAAGCGCGCCATCAAGCGTTGCAAGCGCGGCAAATGCCGATATTTGGTGATCAGACTCATGCCCGTCGCGGCAGCCTTGTACTCGCAATTCGCATGATCAACCAGTAGCGTCCCGAGATCACCCAGCGCGTGACTCACCCACGCATCAGGTGTCGGAACACGAAGGAAATTTCGGATTTCATCAACGATGGCGTCGATTGACGCCACCTTCGAGACAATTTTACTTGTAGTAGGCATTTTCACGCTGACTGTGGTCAGTCACGTCACGAACCCCTTTGAGTTCAGGAATTCGATCCATCAGCGTCTTCTCTACGCCATCTTTGAGCGTCATATCGACAGCGCTACAACCCTGGCAGCCACCACCGAACTGAAGAATTGCCACATCATCCTCAAGGCGAATCAATCGAACCTCACCGCCATGTGCAGCCAAGCCCGGATTCACTTCGGCAGTCAAAATCTCAACAATCTGTTGCTCTACAGGACCATCGAACGCAACCGCTGGCTGCTTAGCCTTCGGTGCCTTAATCGTTAATTGCCCGCCCAGCTTATCTGCGACGTAATCAACAACCGCTTCATCAAGG
>RGHP01000067.1 GCA_010024125.1 Gammaproteobacteria bacterium
TCCTTCGAGGTAAACAGTCCGGTGCATTCATAGACGACATCAATACCGAGTCTATCCCACGGGAGTTCGGCTGGGTTTCTGATGGCGAGCGTTTCAATCTGCTGTCCATCAATTTCAAACCCGTTTTCTGTGAGGCTTACATCAAGCCCAAATCTGCCGTGGGTCGTGTCGAACTGTAAGAGGTGTGCATTGATCTCTGGGCTACCCAAATCATTGATTGCAACGACTTGAATCTCGGTCTGTAGATTTCTTTCATAAAGCGCTCGGAGAATATTGCGTCCGATCCGCCCAAATCCGTTAATTGCTACTCTAATCATGTCATCATGCCTATGTTTTAGCGTGCATTACGTCGCTAATATTTGTAATATTACGTAAATTTACGAAAAAACAGATCAGTCTGCAAGGGAGTTTTTGGTGTTATCGCAAATTGAGGCATCGCTCGATCAGTTGAGTCGCTCTGAGCGTAAGGTGGCGGAGTTTGTTTTAGCTGATGCGTCAAAGGTGTTGTCGATGTCGATCGCTCGTGTCGCGCAGGAGGCGAATGTTTCTGAGCCGACAGTGAATCGTTTTTGTCGGACCTTTGCGGCAAGCGGGTTTCCTGACTTTAAGCTCAAGCTTGCGCAAAGCCTTGCGAGTGGGCCAACGCTCACAACAGCCATGGTTTCCGAAGATGATGCAATGCCTGATATCTTCTCGAAGCTGACTGATAAAGCCATTCGTTCGGTGCAGGATTTGAAGGCATCGATTGATGTGCCAACACTCGAGCGTGCTGTGGATCTATTTTGCCAAGCAAGACAAGTCGCATTTTTCGGAATGGGTGCAAGTGGCTCTGTTGCGCGTGACGCGCAGCATAAGTTCTTTCGTTTTAACGTCCCTGTTGTTGCTTATGAGGATGGTTTGATGCAGCGGATGCACGCGGCAGCAATGAAGACAGGCGATTTAGCTGTGGTAATTTCGCATACCGGCAGAACGCGAGCGATGGTTGAGGCGGCGACCTTTGCTCGAGAAGCGGGTGCGAGCGTACTGGCTTTGACGCGTTCAGATACCCCGTTGGCTCGCGTCGCAACCCTTACGGTTCCTGTTGATGTGGATGAAAATACTGATCTCTATATACCCATGATGTCGCGATTGATGCAGTTGCTGGTTTTGGATGTGTTAGTGACCGGTGTTGCGCAAAAGCGTGGCGGGGATTTCCAGCCACATCTTGCGCGAATCAAGCAGTCGCTGGATGGAACGCGACTGCCAGATTGAGATGTCTTCCTGTCGGGGCAAAATCTTGTTAAATTACTACAAATACATAACAGCGATCGCAAAATCAGGGAAATAACCATGCGTCGAACGAAAATTGTGGCCACGTTAGGCCCAGCATCCGACCGCTCAGGTGTGTTAAGGCAGCTGCTTGAGTCAGGTGTTGACGTATGCAGGTTGAACTTTTCGCACGGCAGCGCAGACGATCACCGTCGCCGCGCACGTGAAGTGCGCGAGATTGCCAAAGAGATTGGTCGGACGGTTGCGATCTTGGCTGATCTGCAAGGTCCAAAGATTCGTATTGCACGCTTTAAAGATCAAGCGATCCACTTAAAGGTCGGTGCTCAATTTGTTCTCGACGCACAATTGGGTTCAAACGATGGCGATGAAACTCAAGTCGGGTTGGACTACAGAGAACTTCCAAAGGACAGTCGCCCAGGTGATGTGCTCTTGCTCGATGATGGACGAGTCGTTTTAAAGGTCATTGAAGTGAAAGGGTCCCAGGTTGTCACAGAAGTGATGACTGGAGGAAAGCTGTCTAGCAATAAAGGGATTAACAAGCAAGGTGGCGGGTTATCTGCGTCAGCACTGACAGATAAAGATTACAGCGACATGGATGTTGTGGCCGAAATCGATGCCGACTTCGTTGCAATCTCCTTTCCGCGAGACGCTGAAGACATGCATCTTGCCCGAGCAGCACTTAAGCAACGGGGTTCTAATGCGGATTTGGTGGCTAAGATTGAGCGCGCAGAGGCTGTTGCTTCGGACGCGGTACTCGATTCTCTGATTTCTGCCAGCGATGCAGTGATGGTAGCGCGTGGCGATTTGGGTGTCGAAATCGGTGATGATCGATTGATCGGGGTGCAAAAGAAAATCATCGCACGTGCGCGTGCGCTTGATCGTCCGGTTATTACGGCGACGCAGATGATGGAATCCATGATTTCCAATTCAATGCCCACACGTGCTGAAGTTTTCGATGTTGCAAATGCGGTCTTGGATGGGACGGACGCTGTGATGCTGTCTGCTGAAACAGCCGCAGGCGATTATCCAGTGGAAACTGTGCTTGCGATGGCAAAAACAGCCGAGGGTGCGGAACAAACTGAGCAAGCGCAAGCGCTTGGCGCAAGAGTTGAGGCGCAATATGGTCGTCGTGACGAAGCGATCGCGCTCGGAGCGATGTACATCGCAAATCACTTGAAAAAATTAGCGGCAATCGTGTGTATCACTGAAAGTGGATCCACACCATTGTGGATGAGTCGTTCTGGAGCCAGCCTGCCGATTGTTGCGTTATCAGTGCAGCCAAAAACATTGGCGCGCATGGCGTTGTTCCGAGGAGTGATGCCTCTCGCATTTGATGCCCCAACAGACCAACCAATGAGCGTGGTTGATCAAGTAGTCGTTGGGCAGGTTGCGGAATCGTTGAAACTTCCTGAGGACAGCCAAGTACTTCTGACTCGGGGAGATCGCCTGAATACACCGGGCGGTACGAGTACTTTAAAAATTGTGTCTGTTGAAGAGGCGAGGCGAATCACAGATGGTGATTGAATCAAAAATCCCAAAAGAAGCTGAGATACCACCAACTGATTTTGTCATCGTGGGTGGTACGGGAGACCTTGCTCTTCGCAAAATCTTCCCAGCACTGTTCCATCGATTCTTGGATGGACAGATTCCAGAAAGCTGTGCTCTGATTGCAGCCGCTCGTCACACGCTGCCTAAAGATGAGTTTCTATCGCTGTTACGGCCGTTTTGTGACGAAGTCATCACAAAAGACAATGAAGCAGATTGGTTGGCGTTTGGTGATCGCGTTCAAGTCATTGGATTCGATGTCAAAACAGGTGATGGCGCCGAAGAAATCGAAGCGGCTTGCCTTGCGACTGCGGCCGTACCACGTGTTTTCTACTTTGCAATCTCACCGACGTTATTTGCAGACGCGTGCCAGACTCTCGAGCGAACCGGTCTTAAAACTGAACAAACCCGCTTGGTCGTCGAAAAACCAATGGGTCATGATTTAAAAAGTGCAGAAGCACTTGATGACTCAATTTTAGCGGTCTTTGAAGAACGTCAGATTTACCGAATTGATCATTATCTCGGCAAGGAAACAGTTCAAAACCTGATGGCACTGCGGTTTGCTAACTCGATCTTTGAATCGCTGTGGTCGAATGCACACATTGATCATGTACAGATCTCTGTTGCTGAAGAAGTGGGCGTGGGCTCGCGTGCGTCATACTACGATGACTTTGGTGCACTTCGAGATATGGTTCAAAACCATCTGCTGCAATTGTTATGTCTTGTCGCAATGGAGCCGCCGTCAAAGTTTGTTGCTGATCAGGTACGCGACGAGAAGCTTCGTGTGCTTCGTGCGTTGAAGCCGATTACGCGAGACAACTTTGACCGGTGTGTGAAGTTAGGTCAGTACGCCAAGGGCTCAATTGAAGCGAACCCTGTGGATTCTTACGCCAACGAGATTGGGCATGCCAGTCGCACAGAAACTTTCGTAGCACTTCGTTGCGAAATCTCTAACTGGCGTTGGTCTGGCGTTCCGTTCTATTTGCGGACGGGTAAGCGCTTGGCAGGACGTGCTAGCGAAATTGTAATCACGTTTAAGCGGCCTCCGCACAATATCTTCGAGGATGGCCCTCGGAGTTCTGAAGTGATGGAACCGAATCGCCTGGTTATTCGGTTGCAGCCGAACGAGGGATTAAAGCTCAGTATGACAAGTAAAGAGCCTGGTCCGGGTGGCATGCGATTGTTCCCAGCGAGTTTGAATCTTTCCTTTAACGAAACGTTTAAGACTCGTTTGCCTGAGGCGTATGAGCGGTTACTCATGGATGTCGCCCGTGGTAACCAAACACTCTTTATGCGATCAGACGAGGTTGAAGCAGCATGGGCCTTCATTGATCCGATCGTTAATGAAGCAAAACTGCGTCAGCCAGAGAAATATCCTGCAGGAACTTGGGGCCCTGTGTCGTCGTTTGAACTCATGGCTGAACATGGTCACCGTTGGATTGAGCCTGAGGTCGATTGATGCGTATTGCTCAAGTCATTACCGAAGCATTGCGCAACACTATTGCTCAAAAAGGGCATGGACGCGTTGCGTTTCCCGGTGGCCGAAGTGCGGTCGAACTCATGTCTGAGCTTTCGCATGCATCGATTGACTGGTCTTCAGTGTCTGTCACTTTGGTTGACGAGCGCGCGGTTGATGAAACGTCGGATGCATCCAATGCGGCACTCGTGAAATCAACGCTTTGTCAGAATGCTGCTGAGACAGCCACATTTGAACCAATGTTTATCAGAGACAATGCGCAGCAGTCGGCTGATCAACTGAATCAACAGGATTCCCCACTCGATATTGCGGTGCTTGGCATGGGGGACGATGGTCATTTTGCGAGCCTCTTTCCAGATGAAATCGCTGTCCCGGGTTTAGCCGATGGACAGCGTGGATTTGTTGCAACGGGTGCTGTCGGTTCTCCATCTGTGCCGCGAATTTCGATGACATTGGGTCAGATCTTATCCGCTCAGTTGGTGGTTTTGTTGGTGAGTTCTGATGCGAAGAAAGACAAAGTCTTGGATGGCTTGAAGTCAGTCGATTCGATGAATCCAGTCAGCTATCTCCTTGCTTCAGATCATCCGATATTGGTTGTGTGGCCTGATGGTGACATGGTCACTTTACGCAATGGAGATCTGTATGAATCGTAGTGATGCAGTACAAGCTGTTCTAGCGGCCATTGAAGAACGCAGTCAACAAACACGTACGCGCTATCTCGATGGAATCCGAGAAATGGCGGATGCGTCCGATTCAGATCGAGGTCAGGTCGGTTGCTCCAATCTTGCACATGCGGCGGCCGGTGCTCTTGAAGATCAATCCAAGCTATTAACCGTTGACAGCACGCGTCCTAAGAATTTGGCAATTGTGACGGCATACAACGATATGTTGTCTGCGCATAAACAGAAAGCGAGATCACTTGGGGCGATGGCACAAGTCGCCGGCGGCGTACCTGCGATGTGCGATGGTGTCACCCAAGGGCGTCCGGGTATGGAGTTATCGCTCTTATCTCGTGATGTGATTGCGATGTCGACGGCAGTCGCACTGAGCCACAACGTGTACGATGCCACCGTTGCGCTTGGTATTTGCGACAAGATTGTTCCTGGACTGTTGATGGGTGCCTTGTCGTTTGGTCATTTGCCCACAGTCTTTATTCCGGCCGGACCAATGCAAACAGGGATAAGTAACGATGCCAAGTCGCAGGTTCGTAAGGCCTTTGCTAAAGGTGAAGTGGGTCGCGAAGAACTGCTCGCCTCAGAGGCTGCTGCCTACCACAGTCCCGGTACCTGTACGTTTTATGGGACTGCAAATTCAAATCAGATGCTGCTCGAGATGATGGGTGTGCAGCTCCCGGGATCGAGCTTTATTAATCCAGGCGAAGAAATTCGTGGATTATTGACTGATGCAGCCGTCGAAGCCGCTCTCAATGCATCTCGCGGGACCGATCACTATTTGCCCATAGGCCTCGTCATTGATGCGCGGGCGATTGTGAATGCAATTATTGGATTGCATGCAACTGGTGGGTCGACCAACCACACCATGCACTTGATTGCGATCGCGCAAGCTGCAGGTTTGTCAGTGACTTGGAATGATTTTGCTGCATTATCGAAAGTGACTCCGCTCATTGCTCGCGTGTATCCCAATGGATCTGCTGATGTGAATCATTTCCATGCAGCAGGCGGAATGGGGTATGTCATGCGAGAACTGTTGGATGCAGGACTCTTACTTGGTGATGCCTTATCGATGACTAGTCGTACCATCGCTGAGAGTATTTCAGAGCCTTCGATGACAGATGGCGCACTCGAGTGGGTCTCTCCGCAGCAAACATCACTTGATCCATCAATTTTGAAGCCGGTTGATGCACCGTTTCAGGACACCGGCGGACTAGTCCATTTGACCGGTAATATTGGTGAGGCAGTGATTAAGACATCCGCAGTCGATGCTGACCGGCACGTGATCGAAGCCCCATGTGTTGTGTTTGATAACGAAGAGCATGTGAAGACAGCCTTTAAAGCGGGTGAGTTAAATCGAGATGTGGTTGTTGTGGTTCGCGGTCAAGGCCCGAAAGCGAACGGGATGCCCGAACTTCATGGTTTAACGCCATCGCTGTCGGTTTTACAAGATCAGGGGTATCGAGTCGCTCTGGTCACAGATGGCCGAATGAGTGGCGCGAGTGGCAAGGTCCCGGCGGCAATCCATGTTTCTCCTGAAGCCAAAGATGGTGGACCACTCAGTCGAATCCAAACTGGCGATGTGATTCGGTTGGATGCGTCGAATGGTGAGTTGACCGTATTGGTTGATCAAGCCACTCTGGACGCCCGTCAATCAGCCGTCGTCCCTGAGCCTCAACACCCGTCACCTTGGGGACGTTCACTTTTTTCCACTCTCCGGCATCAGGCCGGCCCAGCAACCTTAGGTGGTGGGTTACAGTTACTTCCGGAGGCGTAATGCATCCTGTTTTACATGAAGCGCTTTCGCGCAGTCCAGTGATGCCAGTGTTGGTGATCCCAGAGATTTCGATGGCAGCACCCTTGGCTGAAGCTTTAGCTTCAGGTGGTTTAACCGTGTTTGAAATAACGCTTCGAACGGATTGTGCATTGGATGCGATGGTTGCGATGAAAAATGCAGTACCGGATGCGTTAATCGGCGCCGGGACCGTGACCAGTAGAGATCGAATGCGCGAAGCGAAAGATTCTGGTGCTGACTTTGTTGTGAGCCCTGGAACAACTCAAGCGTTATGGAATGCGAGCCTCGAGTATCAGCTACCGATCCTCCCTGGGTTTTCGAGTGCATCTGAAGCCATGGCGTTGATGGAGTTGGGAAGTCAGTGCGGGAAATTTTTCCCGGCAGAGGCATCTGGTGGTGTGAATTACTTAAAGTCACTTGCTGGTCCATTGCCTGATTTTTTGGTGTGTCCAACGGGTGGCATCAAAGCGGAGACAGCCGGTAACTATCTGGCATGTCCCAATGTGATGTGTGTTGGTGGAAGTTGGATTGCGCCGGGAGATTTATTGGCTCAAGGTGATTATGCAGAGATTGAGGCGCGCGCTCGACATGCTGCTTCGCTTCAATCCCTTTAATCACTAATTGGTGGCTTTTTTCGGTTCGATGTTCACTCGCAAAAGCGTCTCGAACTTTTGCGGATCGCGCTCGATTTTCTCGAAGACAAGATAGACTTCTTCGTACAAGCCAGTCGCTTGATGACCGCGGGTATCAATTGATTGCAGCATTGCCTCGATTGCCGCTGGGATTAGATCGTACGGGCCTCTGTGCAGAACTTCCGCAACAAGAACGTCTTCACGACGCCGTATTTCCAGCGTGACAGTCTCTGTATTTTTGATGGCGCCAAGGCTTGTTAAGGTCTCGGGTATTGCTCGTGTGTATTCAATCGTATGTTTTTTGACGGTGGTGTCTCGCCTCTCATCGAGATGCGAATATCGCCCGGTCAGTATTGCCGGAGAAAGCTTTAAGAGCCTGCCGATGCTGTGAAACGTCAAAAGCGCTGTATCGATGGTGT
>RGHP01000068.1 GCA_010024125.1 Gammaproteobacteria bacterium
TTTGTGTACTATATTGACAAAATGGTTACCCAAAAAACCTGTGGATAACTTTTTGGATAAAAACTGAAGCATTGCTTCGAAGTCGCAGATAGCCTGCGTTCATCGTTTTTGATCAATTTTTAATCATTAAAATTAAATTCAATTAAGTCAATTATTTATAAATTTAATCTCAATTTTTTATCACAAAAAGCGTCGAAGCGTTTATTTTACGAAAACCACGAAACTTGACTATTGATCTGTGGACATTTGACGGCCGCCAGGAGCCAGAGTCTGGGAGAAACAAACGACTCGCCGCAACAAAAATGAATCCGTATTCTCAGCAAACAATCATCTCGATACCTTTCCAATGATCCACTCGACGGAAAAATCAATGAACATTTACTCTGTTTCGGGCAAGTCCTTTAAGGTTGGCCACTCCGCAAGAGGTGCGTATACTTCGGCATGACTGTAGGGAATGCATATGAAACCATCAGAATTTAAAGCGTGGCGAAAACTGATGAAAATGACGCAGAAGGATGCTGCGTCAGCGCTAGGACTCAAATCACGCATCATTCAATATTACGAGAAAGGCGAGCGAAACGGCGAGAAGTTCGCAATTCCGAAAGCGATCGAGCTTGCATGCTACGCCCTCACACTTGGGGTTGAGTCCTACTCGGGCCCCGAAACCGATAAGAATAAAGCGAAGAAAAAATAGCATCGCCGCCCGGTGTAATAGTTCAAGCAATGATTTCATGACTTTTTAACGAGACCTCGGCTACACTCGGTAAAAACCGGTGGAGGCATGATGTCTGCGTACAGCGCGCGTATTGCGCTCTTAACAGCTCTTATTTGTGCAGCACTTTTAGCGACAGCTTTCTACATGGAATATGTCACGGGTCTCGTACCGTGCGCACTCTGCCTTGCGCAGCGCGCGATGTTCGCGCTGATTGGAGTGGCATGTCTTCTATACATGTTTCCGTTTTATGTATCGAGACTTATCTTTGCTGGCTTGAGCTTGGTTGCGTCGGGACTCGGAATTTGGCTTGCATCTAGGCAACTCTGGCTACAGTCCCTGCCTGAGGATCAAGTCCCCGCATGCGGTCCAGATATTTACTTTATGATCGAGCGTTTTCCTCTCGCAGAGAGCTTGCAGACGATGCTGCTCGGGTCTGGTAGCTGCGCCGAGGTGCAGTGGACCTTCTTGTCGCTCTCGATCCCTGGTTGGACTCTGCTGTTTTATGTCTTAACCACGCTTATCTCAATCTATTTAATGATCTTTCGCGGACCTAGGCCATTTCGTCTATTCAATGGTTGAGCCTGCGCGCTCTTCTGAAATCACAGAGAGCTCGCCCGCCGCTAAATCAAACCACCAGCCGTGTAGCGTCAAATCACCAGATAAAACGCGCTCTTCGATCCAAGGAAACGTCTTTAAATTCTGAACAGATGCACGGATCGCTGCTTGCTCTGCATAATGCCGTGATTGTTCAACATGAGGCTCGACTGCATCGGCTGCAATCGATACCCAACGCTCGATAAACTCACGCTCAGACACCTCACCTTTGATGTGATTACACAGCGCATGAATGCCGCCACAGTTGGAATGACCCAAGATAATAATCTGCGACACTTTAAGATCACGGACAGCAAATTCGATCGCCGAGCTCGTACCATGCAATCGATTATCCGGCTCATAGGGCGGCACTAAATTGGCGACGTTACGAACCACAAAGAGCTCACCAGGTTCAACGCCAAATAAAATTGCTGGGTCTACACGGCTATCCGAGCATGAAATCAAGAGCGTCGATGGTTTTTGCCCCTGAGTGGCGAGCTGCTGAAACAGCGCTGTATCTTTTTCGAAGTAGTTTTCGCGGAAGTGTGCAAAACCTTTCAATAACTGTTCAATTTTTGGCATCTATCTATCCTTAAATACGAGATCACAGTACCGCGTGAGCTCATTGCGCGATATTCCTCTTCGGTATTACACAAAACATCGCCACTTTATGTAAGAAAAATTTACTTTTTTTTAAAAAAAATAATGATTTTGGTTTCACTAAGATTGGTTATCATCCGAGCATGAAAACAAAAGCAAAACATCTCCAAGTGACGATTGACCGGTTTGATGGGGAATCTCACTACCAAACAACACATGAAGTGCCAACACGCGACAATCAAACCGTACTGGATGTCGTTACTTGGATTCAGCAACACGATGATCCAACCCTCTCTTATCGGTTCGCTTGTCGAGTCGGAATGTGCGGATCGTGCGCAATGAATATTAACGGCGAACCGAAATGGTCGTGTCGCACCCATGTCAACAAAGTGGTCGATAGTGGATTGAAGCTCACAATTTCACCATTACGCAACATGCCGATATTACGGGACCTATCGGTGGATATGACCCAGTTTTTCGACAAGTGGACACAAGCGGTAGGCTACTTCGTCCCCACAAAAACAAAAGATGATCCGTTACCAGCAATCCTACCGGATAGCAGAGATCGTGCGAAAGCCAATCAATCAATCGAATGCATCAACTGCGGCATCTGCTACTCAGCGTGTGATGTTGTCGCCGCGAATGATGCATATCTGGGTCCTGCAGCGCTCAACAGAGCCTGGACGCTAATGAACGATGAACGAGATGGTGGATCAAAAGAAAGGCTTGAGGCAGTCAGTAGTGATGCAGGCTGTCATAACTGCCATTCCCAGCATGGGTGCTCTACCTACTGCCCTAACCTCCTCGCTCCAGCAACGTCAATCGCTGGGTTGAAACGGCAGACACTGCTCAACGTGCTCCCATGGGGATCGCGCGATGATTGACGCTCGGCTCTACTTGTTACAGCGGCTGACAGCGATCGCGATGTTACCGCTAATCGCCACTCACCTGATCTTAATGATCTTTGCAATTAATGGTGGACTAACTGCTGAAGAAATCCTGGGGCGAACTCAAGGCTCGATCGGGTGGGCACTGTTTTATGGCTCATTTGTGCTCTTCGCAGCCGTTCATGGGGCAATCGGCTTCAGAACAATTCTATATGAATGGTTCATCCCAAATAGCCGTGTATGCAGCATTGCCTCGATTGCATTACTGATCACTCTGATCGGGTTAGGTTTACGTGCGGTTTATGCGGTGACCCTATGATGATGAAACATCGATCACATCCGCTATGGAAGGCATTCGTTGTACATCGCATCTCTGGACTAGCGTTAGCCTTGTTTCTGCCAATTCATTTCATTGTCCTGGGTCTCGCACTGGAAGGTGCTGAATCCCTGAATTCGGCATTACGATTTTCAGAGTTACCATTTGTCAAAGCAGCCGAGGTGTTTCTCGTTTTGCTATTGGCGGTTCATCTTCTTGGAGGAATTCGAATCCTCATCTTGGAATTAACGCAATTGAGTTGGGACCAGCGTGCATTGAGTCGGAGTGCATTCGGTCTTTCTGTCGCAATTGCTGGAATATTTCTTTGGAGCGCTGTCTGATGACATATCAAACCATTACCACTGATATTTTGATTCTTGGTTCCGGAGGCGCAGGATTATTTGCAGCACTCCATGCAAAGAAACAAAACCCGAATCTCTCTGTCACGATCGCAGTCAAAGGGCTACTTGGTAAATGCGGTTGCACGCGGATGGTACAAGGCGGCTATAACGTCGCGCTAGCGCCTGGGGATTCAGTGGAGCGTCATTTCATGGACACCATTGAGGGCGGTAAATGGCTCCCGCATCAGGAAATGGCATGGACACTTTGCAAGACAGCTCCTGAGCGGATTCGTGAGCTCGAAAACGAATTGGGGTGCTTCTTCGATCGCAACCCTGATGGATCGATTCATCAAAAAGCGTTTGCCGGTCAAACATTCGACCGGACAGTTCATAAAGGTGACCTGACAGGGATCGAGATTATTGGCCGCCTGATGGAGCAAGTTCACGCGCGTGGCGTGCAAAAACTTGAAGAGCATCGTGCGATCGAATTAATCCGCTCGACATCCGACGGGAGAATTGCTGGTGTCCTCATGATCGACATGCGCTCTGGTGAGTTCATTGTGGTTCGAGCAAAAGCTGTTCTCATGGCGACTGGTGGTGGTCCAACCATGTATCGCTACCATACACCCTCCGGTGATAAGAGCATGGATGGGTTAGCGATGGCATTGCGTGCAGGCCTCACTCTCCGTGATATGGAAATGGTGCAGTTCCATCCCACAGGACTCCTTGGTGGTGAAGGAACTCGAATGACTGGCACTGTTCTGGAGGAAGGTCTTCGAGGCGCTGGCGGTCATTTATTAAACGGGCAGAAAGAGCGGTTCATGTTCAAATATGATGAACGAGGTGAACGCGCTACTCGAGATATCGTGTCCCGTGGGATTTATGAAGAGATGCGCAGTGGACACGCCTCGCCACTGGGCGGTGTTTATATCTCCATGGGACACTTAGGTCCTGAGACTGTTGCTAAGAAATTCGCAGGCATGGTCAAACGTTGCGCAGATTGTGGTTTCGATCTTGCCGGAGGACTGGTTGAAGTTGTCCCAACCGCTCACTACCTGATGGGTGGTGTCATTGTATCCCCAGACACTCGGACAGAAGTTCCAGGTCTATTTGTGGCCGGTGAGGATGCTGGCGGAGCACACGGTTCCAATAGACTCGGTGGTAACGGTGTTGCGAATTCAACTGTTTTCGGAGGGATTGCAGGCGATGAAATGGCGAAAGAGGTTGCCTCAATCGCGTCACATGCCGAGCTTGATACGCAAGGGATCGACCGTGCCATGGAGAGAGCCTTGTACCCATTGAGTCTCAATGGCGGCTCAATTCACGAGATTCGCGAAGATCTACTGAATACGATGTGGGAACACGTCGGAGTGATGCGGACCGCAGACGCGCTACAGAGAGGATTAACTAAAATCCGGGCACTGCGGTTAGAGCTCCAATCAACAGGTGTCGCACTGAAGGCACGATCTTTCAATATGGCCTGGCATGAATGGCTAAACCTAGAGAGTTTGATCGAAACATCTGAGGTCATTTGTTTGTCTGCTATTGCTCGCGACAATTCTCGAGGCGCACATTTCAGAGAAGACTTTCCCGAAGCTGGCGATTTTGAATCCTCGTTCTTCACCACCGCCACCTTGGCAAACTCACAATATGATGTCGGTCGCCGCCCAGTGGAATTCACCCGTGTCAAACCAGGTGAATCACTGCTGACCAGCGAAGAACTCGAAACTGAAGGAGCGGCGACATGATTGCACTCGATTTGATCGAATCCACAGCGAATGAGCTGATGCGCAAGGCAGCCGTTGAGATTCCTAGGGATTATTTATCTGCTTTAAAGCAGGTAACAGCAGAGGAAGATGCTGGGCTCTCCTGTTTTGTTCTAGAGACGATGCTCGAAAATTACGAGGCAGCTGAGACTGACGGCAGGCCAATGTGTGGCGATACCGGATGCCCGCGCTGGTATGTAAAATTTGGTAATGAAAGTCGTGTTGAAGGCGGAGGTGTCGGGTTAGAAGCAGCACTGCGTCGAGCGACCGCCCAGGCGACACACGATATCCCGCTAAGACCAAATCGCGTCCATCCCCTGTCCCGTGTCGACCATAACAACAATGTTGGTATCGGAGCACCGGAAATCGAATATGGATTCGAACCCGATGGTGAATGGATCGATATCACCACAGTGCACAAAGGCGGTCTATTTGGAACCGATTACCGTATGTTGTTCCCAAGTGATGGTATTGCTGGGATTCGGCGCTTCTTCTTAGACTCCTTAGCAGCGTTTGGAAAACGTGGACTTGCTTGTCAGCCCGCGATCATTGGTATTGGCCTCGGTGGTTCTAAAGATGCCTGTATGGTGCTAGGCAAACGTGCAGCCTGTTTGCGCACTGTGGGCGATCGCAACCCGGACCCTAAAATTGCAGAACTCGAGGATGAACTAAAAGAGTTAGGAAACAGCATTGGGATGGGACCTATGGGGTTCGTCGGTAAGTCAATGGTGGTCGACTGTAATATTGAAGTCGGCTACTGCCACACCGGCGGTATGCAGATGAGCATTCATGCGTTTTGTTTATCATCACGCCGCGCGACAGCGCGTTTATTTCCGGATGGTCGAGTCGAATATCGAACGGACCCACAATGGTTTACACCGTATCAGCGTAGAGAGACAGTCGAATGGCTAAGCAGTCCCCAAGAAAAATCCGCCTGAGTACCAATCCAACAGATGAGGAATTGCGCGCGCTGAAACTCGGTGATGTGGTCTATCTTCACGGTAGTGTTTACACCGCGCGAGAAGGAGTCTACATCCGAACAGTCGAGGAAAAACAGCCACTGCCGCTGGACTTACCAAAGGAAAGTGCCGCAAATTTCCACTGCTCCCCTGCCGCCTCAATCAATGAGGATGGTTCGATCAATATGGGGGCTGTTACTGCAACGGCCTCTTTCCGGTTCAGCAAGTGGCTCGGCGAGTGGTTTAAGCTATCGGGCGCCAAACTGATCCTGGGCAAAGGGGGGATGACATCAAAAGATTACCGCCGCGATTTTGTTCCCAACGGTGCGATTTATCTAACGACTGTTGGATACGGTACAGGAGCGCTTCTGGGGCGAGGCGTTAAGCAGGTCCGAAATGTCTATTGGTCTGATGACCTGGGTCTTGCGCAGGCGATATGGCTGATCGACGTTGAGGATTTTGGACCATTCATCGTTGAGAGTGATAGTGAGGGTAATAGCTTATTTGAGCGCGAGAATGCACGTGTTGCTGAAACGCTGACTCGCGCTTACGAAGGCACTAAACCTGCTGTGTTAAAGCGTTTTGGCGAAACAGATGATCGGACCGACGAGTTGATCTAGTCAGTCCTGACGACCAACAGTTTCCATCAAAGTGGCCGATAAAAGATCAATCAACGGCGCCTTAGACGTATTACGACGATTGATGAGACCAATATCACGACCGATCGGACCGTTTTCCAATTGAAAATGTTTGAGTGGAAGTACGTCAGGCGTGGGGACACAACTTCTCGGAACCATCGAAACACCCAAGTTATGAGACACCATCGTTGCGATAGTGTCCAAGCTCTCAAGCTCCATGGTTTCGCTCACTGGGATCTTTTGTTTCTGCAACCACTCATCGATCACACTGCCGACAAGCGCCCTGCGTGAGAATCGAATGAATGGACGATGACGAATGATCTCAAATGGATCAGTCAATTGCTCCTCAGCAGAGGCAATCAGCTCAATCGATTCGAGAGCAACACTGGTGTACTGAACGTTGTGCGGAAGACGGACTGGTTTAGTCACGATCGCCGCATCCAAAGCGCCCCGCTCAACCTGTGATATCAATTCAATCGATAATCCGGGATAAACACGTACATGCAGACTGTCATGTCGCTGTTGTAATTTTTTTAACGCAAGAGGAACGAGGCCGCTCAGACTCGTGGGCACGGCACCGAACGATAATTCGCCACGGATTTCGAGGTTTAGTGAGTCCGGTACCATTGCATCGTAGCGTTCGACAACGTCACGGGCTCTCTGAAGAACTCGCTTACCAACCTCTGTCAATGTCGGAACCCGAGTTGAACGATCGAACAGCGAAACACCAAGCTCTTCTTCCAGATGCCGCATTTGCTGACTGACTGTCGCATGTGTCACAAAGGTGACATTCGCAGCAGCGGTAAAACTCCCCTGTTCTGCGACCTGGATAAATGTACGAAGGCGTCGTATCGACATCTCAACTCCCCACGATTAATGTAAGAAATACTTACATTATATGTGAAAAAATGCACCATTTACCTTTCGGTCAATTGCGCTACTATGCAAGGGTTCATTCAATTAAGAGTGTGCATACCAATAATAAAAA
>RGHP01000069.1 GCA_010024125.1 Gammaproteobacteria bacterium
CGACAGATCACTCCACTGCCGACGGCAGATCTCAGGATCAAACACCAACGACGGCGTGGTCTCAACCAAGTCGAGCCAAGTTGATGCGGATTCTCGCGGCAATACGTTGATCAATAACGAGTCCTCAAAAGGGGTTCAGGGACGCGGCATGTTAGAGAAATTTGCTGAAATTTCAAGGAGATTAAGCAATATCCGCCATATGACCGCTTGCTTCGAGCCATTGCTTGCGATCAGAGGCTCGCTTCTTGCCAAGCAGTTTATCCATCACCTCATCGGTCCCAGCAGATTCATCAGAATCATCCAGAACCAACTGCACCAGTCTTCTGGTATCTGGATCCATAGTTGTTACACGCAATTGACTTGGATTCATTTCACCCAATCCTTTAAAGCGGGTTACGCTGATCTTTCCGTTACGTTTTTCAGCAGTTAAACGATCCAAAACACCTTGTTTTTCAGCATCATCAAGTGCGTAGAACACTTCTTTACCCACATCGATCCGATACAGCGGAGGCATTGCGACAAACACATGACCTTGCTCAACAAGTGGTCTGAAGTGTTTCACGAACAACGCACAAAGAAGCGTCGCGATATGGAGTCCATCGCTATCGGCATCAGCCAAAATACACACTTTACCGTAGCGAAGACCCGTGAGATCTGATGAGCTTGGATCCACGCCCAGAGCAACGGCAATGTCATGGACTTCCTGCGATGCCAAAATCTCATCAGATTCAACTTCCCAGGTATTTAAAATCTTTCCACGTAAAGGCATCACTGCCTGAAACTCGCGATCCCGTGCCTGCTTCGCAGAACCACCCGCAGAATCACCCTCCACCAGGAACAATTCTCCAGCCATCGCATCACCACCAGCGCAGTCTGCGAGCTTGCCCGGAAGTGCTGGACCTTGCGTGACCTTCTTCCGCGCAACTTGCTTCCGCGATTTCAGGCGACGCTGCGCTGCTGCAATGGCGATTTCTGCCAATTGATCACCAATCGTGGTATTGGAATTCAGATACAAACTGAAGGCATCGCGAACAACGCCACTGACAAATACCGCGCATTCACGTGAGCTCAGCCGTTCCTTAGTTTGCCCCGAGAATTGTGGATCCTCGAGTTTGACGCTCAGAACGTAAGCACATCGCTCCCATAAATCATCTGGGGATAATTTAAGCCCGCGCGGAATGAGATTTCGAAACTCACAGAATTCGCGTAGCGCGTCCATCAAGCCCGTTCTCAGACCATTCACATGCGTTCCGCCTTGCGCGGTCGGAATCAGGTTTACGTAGGACTCTGTAACTAACTCACCACCCTCTGGCAGCCAGGTCAATGCCCACTCCACTGCCTCATGGTCAGCAGAAAATGTTCCGGTATAGGGAGTCTCTGGGACAGCTAACGACTCCCCGATCTCAGACTGCAGATAATCAGTCAGGCCATTCTCAAAACACCAACTTTCAGATTCACCTGTTTTTTCGTCGTTTAGACAAATAGTCAAACCCGAACATAAAACGGCTTTTGCGCGTAGCAAATGACGCAACCGCAAAACAGAAATATTGGCTGAATCGAAATACTGTGGATCCGGCTTAAACCGAACAGTCGTTCCCGTTTCTTTCTTTAAACAGGTTCCGATCTCACTCAGTTCACGGACTTTGTCTCCATTCGCAAATCCGATGTCATATCGCTTTCCGTCGCGACGAACTTCAATATCAACAGCGGTAGATAGCGCGTTCACCACGCTCACACCAACACCATGCAAACCACCGGAGAATTGATAATTCTTATTTGAGAATTTTCCGCCTGCATGCAGCTTCGTGAGAATCAGCTCAACGCCCGGAATGCCCTCTTCAGGGTGTATATCGACAGGCATTCCGCGGCCATTGTCGCTCACTGAGACAGACCCATCAGCAAACAGCACAACATCAATACGATTTGCATGACCCGCGAGGGCCTCATCAACCGAGTTATCAATGACCTCCTGTGCCAGATGATTTGGCCGGGTTGTATCTGTATACATGCCTGGGCGGCGTTTGACGGGATCTAGTCCTGAAAGGACCTCAATATCCTGTGCCTGATAACTCATTCGTGTTAATTCCGTATGCTGATAAATCGGCGAGGCCGTGGTGTAAACAATAAGAGAGCCATTCACTCAAAAACTGATCCAACTGCTCTCGCTCGTTTGGCTGGACCATGGAAGGGTTTGGATAGGGGTATGCGCCCTCAATGAAATCAGATGAGCTTTCATCGGTCACTTCAGCTAACTGCATATCGTGGTACAACCGAACCGTGAATGCCGGTAATGGAACCCAGGTGCGTTCTCCACGCAACAAACTGCACTGACTTTCACATAAACCTGTGTACGGCCCGAGATCGGTAAAACGCATCCTGACAAGGCAATCGTGCCCACCGAAAGGCAACACAAACTGGAGGCTATTATCAGAACCAAAGCGACGTGCGAGCCGCACAAGCAGACTGTAATTCAATCCACAGCTTGCATGATGCCGCTTTAAATTCGGTACGTGGCGAGCCTTCTGAGGCAAGTCACTCTCCTTTCAATAAGTGCGCTTGATTCGTCTTGAGCCACTGTAATCCAATGATTGTGGCCGCGTTATTCACCTTTCCAGTCTGCAATGCTTCCATGGCTGACGCAACGGAAATTACATGCACCTTAAGGTCCTCATACTCCCCCGCTTGCCCTCGGTAACGCGAGATACCAGATGCATCACAAGAGGCAAAATAAAGATGAATCAATTCATTGGAGCCGCCAGGACTCGGATAGTAGGTGAATAACAGCTCAGGCTCGCAGGCAAGTGTTAGACCAGTCTCTTCCATCACCTCACGATGACAGGTTTTCACCGGCGACTCGTTGTCATCACAAATTCCCGCCACCCATTCGAGCATCCAAGGACTATCGTCCAAACCTGACATGGCAGCACCAATCCGAAACTGCTCCACCATCACAAGCTCTTTACGGTCCAAATCACACAAAATCACTACAACAGCGGGCGTTCGAATGAATAGCTCTCGATGCATCGGTCCAATCGATTCAGCTTGGTACCCGCGATGCGTCAGCGTCAGCTGGTCGAGTTGAAAAAAGCCATCGGCTAAACGAGTGGTCGCCTGAAGGTCCCAATCATTCACTCCAAATTGCGGCTTCGGCCATTCAGCCATTATCCCCCCAGAGCGCCCAAAAATGATTCACCGGTCCATGTCCTTCGCCAACATGTAATTGATCAGCAGCAGCGATCGCACCGCCGATGTATTCCTTCGCTTTCGAGACAGCAACATCAACCGGGTGTCCCTGTCCTAAATACGATGCTAAGGCACTCGAGAGAGTACAACCTGTTCCGTGCGTATTTGTTGTCACAACTCGCACAGTATCAAACCATTGGGCATGGCTTTCAGACATCAACAGATCTGGAGATTCTTCCGTTGAAAGATGACCTCCTTTCAACAACACCGCTTGTGGGCCAAGCGCCAGAAGACCTCGCGCTTGGGACAGCATCATATCGCGATCAACTGCTTCGCTGACGTCGAGCAGATCAGCAGCCTCTGGCAAATTCGGAGTAATCACGGTTGCTTTAGGAATCAAGACATCACGCAACGCTGAAATCGCATCCGCGTGCAATAAACGATCGCCACTCTTCGCGACCATCACGGGGTCAACAACCACAGGGCATGTCAGGGTTTCTAGAAATTCAGCGACGGCCTCGGTCACCTCAGGCGTTCCAAGCATACCCACTTTCACTGCATCGATCCGAATGTCCCGTGACACGGTCTCCATTTGCTGCTTTAAGAAATCAATGGCCACAGGGTAGATCGCGTCAACACCAACAGTATTCTGCGCCGTGAGCGCTGTGATTACGCTGAGCCCGTATGCGCCTGTCGCTGAAATTGCTTTCAGGTCAGCTTGAATCCCGGCTCCACCACCTGAGTCCGAGCCAGCAATGGTTAAGATATTTGCGTACATGTTCCATCCTAAGTTTCAAAACAGTGTAGCCGGTTTCGGGGCAAATCCGGGTATACTTCACCCATGAAAAAATTACTGACCACTCTCATCATCAGTGCAAGCCTGTTTCTTGGAGCTTGCGGGCAAACGGGGCCGCTATTCCTGCCCGACCAACCCGATAAAACGGTCGACGGCCGCTAGTCATGGATCATTTTCAATACCGTGACGGCGCTTTGTTTGCCGAAGATGTTCCCGTTTCAGATATTGCCTCTCAATTTGGTACGCCGTGTTTCATTTATTCAAAAGCGACCCTAGTCAGACATTTCCGAGCCTATGCGGATTCACTGACAGATATCCCGCATTTAGTTTGTTATGGCATGAAAGCGAATTCCAACCTTGCGGTCTTGCAAATATTGGCAAGGGAAGGCGCAGGTTTTGACATCGTTTCGATCGGTGAACTCGAGCGCGTCATCAAGGCCGGTGGAGACCCGTCCAAAGTCGTTTTCTCAGGTGTTGGAAAACAAGACTTCGAGATGCGGCGCGCTCTTGAAGTCGGAATCCATTGCTTTAACGTCGAGTCACTTGCGGAGCTTGAACATCTCAATGCAATCGCAACCGATATGGGGAAAGTTGCACCAGTGTCGTTACGCATCAATCCTGATGTCGACCCAAAGACCCATCCCTATATTTCAACAGGATTGAAAGCCAATAAATTTGGGATAGCACACGAAGATGCAATTGCAGCATACCGTCGCGCGGATGAATTACCTGGACTACACCCGGTTGGGATTGATTGCCACATTGGCAGCCAGCTAACTGACGTGTCACCCTTGATTGAGTCACTCGACAAACTATTGAGTCTCATCGACCAACTTGCAGACATCGGAATTCAGCTAAAACATATCGATCTCGGTGGCGGCCTTGGCGTTACTTACGATCAAGAAAAACCACCACATCCATCTGAATACTTAGCATTGGTCAAACAGCGACTGGCCGGTCGTAATCTCACCTTGGTTCTCGAGCCGGGACGCTCAATTGCCGCCAATGCTGGCATTTTTGTGACAAAAACGATCTTAACAAAGACAAACCAAGAGCAGCACTTTGCGATTGTCGATGGCGCGATGAACGACCTCATCAGGCCAAGTCTCTACGGTGCTTGGCAAAATATCATTCCAGTGGATACCACCGAAAAACCCGGACAAATTGAGGCCAGCTTTGACATCGTTGGGCCTGTATGTGAATCAGGGGACTTTCTCGGCAAAGCACGCACGCTGAGGATCCAAGAAGGTGATTTGCTCGCAGTCCGATCTGCAGGCGCATATGGCTTTGTGATGGGATCGAACTACAACACACGTGGACGCGCACCTGAAGTGTTGGTTGACGGGGATCAAATCCACCTCATTCGGGAACGCGAGACAGTCGAGAGTCTCTGGGCGAACGAGCACATGGTGGATCAATAATGCGCGTTCAATTCACCAAGATGCATGGCCTCGGTAATGATTTCGTGGTCATTGATGCGGTCAGCCAGCACGTCAGCTTACGATCGAGCCAGATCCAAAAGTTAGCAAATCGCAATACAGGCATTGGCTTTGACCAACTGCTGCTGATTGAACCTCCATCGCGACCTGATGCTGATTTTGACTATCGAATCTTTAATTCGGACGGCGGTGAAGTTGAGCACTGCGGTAATGGTGCACGCTGTTTTGCCAAATTCGTGACCGACCGAGAACTGACCACAAAACCAGTCATCATCGTCAATACGGCACGTGGATTAATTGAACTCGTTTTGACTGATACAGGCCTGGTTCGGGTCAACATGGGAGAGCCAGTTCTTGAGCCACAAGCGCTTCCGTACCAAGCACCTCCTGAACCCGATCAAACGAACACTGTTGTCCTCGAGACACCCAATGAATCACGATCATTTGGATTGATTAGCATGGGGAATCCTCACGCTGTCACTGTTGTCGATTCTGTCGACGCCACTGCCGTAGCCGAAATCGGACAAACGATTCAAGGTGCAGTGCAATTTCCAGATTCGGTTAATGTTGGATTCATGGAAATCCTGTCCACGACAGAAATTCGTCTACGTGTCTTCGAACGAGGCGTTGGTGAGACACTCGCTTGTGGCACAGGTGCCTGCGCTGCCGTCGCGTATGGACGACTACTTGGACGATTGGATAGCGAAGTCAATGTTGCAACTCGGGGCGGAAACCTGCAGATTGAGTGGCAAGGCGTCGGACATGATTTAATCATGACCGGTCCTGCTGAATCTGTTTTTGAGGGAGAATTTCGCCTGTGACAATCACAGCTGACCAGATCGCAGAATACCTACAGGATCATCTGGATTTCTTCGAACAACACCCAAAGCTTGTTCGGGAGCTCAAACTCCCAACAGATTCTGGCGTTGCCATTTCTCTAGTTGAATTTCAGTTACGGAAATTGCGCGATCACATCCAACAGCTCGAAAGAGAGAATGATCACATGATCGAAACAGCACGCATCAACAGCGTGCTGTTTGAAAAAACACGGTCACTTGTTTTATCACTACTCGATGCTCGTGATCTTGATGATCTCTCGGTTGTGCTCGATGAGAAACTCGCAAATGGATTCGATATTCCAGTGGTTCGACTCCTGTTATCTGATCAATTCAATGTTCCTGATAGCCTTTCTCTGATTCAACCTGTGACTGCTGAATCACTTGAAGAGGGTGGACAACTTGCTCAAGCGGTTTCTGACAAAGAACCGTGGATCGGTCGGCTGACAAAAGATCGTCGAGCCGCATTGTTTGGCGATAATGCGAGCACAATTGAAAGCTCAGCAACACTCGCACTTGTCCGCGGCCACACGTATGGATTACTTGCGCTTGGCCATCCAGATCCAACGCACTTTCAATCCAACCAAGACACCTTATTCTTGGATCATATTGGTGAAGCGCTCGCAATGATCCTGCCTCGGCTTCTTGATAAGGCGGAGTAGTCCATGATGTTTCACGCATTCGTCACGCAATATCTTGACGGCATGCGCCAAACACAACGTCGGAGTGACAAAACGATCGAAGCCTACGAGCGAGATCTCAAGCAGGCAGTTCACTTTTTTGGTGAAGAAACGGACATCCAATCACTCGATACGCTATCTGTGATTGGCTGGGTTCGATCGTTAAGCTCACAACGCATCACCGGCCGTTCCATCGGTCGCAAGCTTTCGGCACTGCGTGGAGTGTTTCAAGAAGCGATCAATCAGCGATTGATCAAAGCCAATCCTGCGGCTGATGTCCGCGCACCGAAAACCGGCAAGCATCTACCCAACGCATTAAGCCCAGACGCCATGCAACGTTTACTGGACTCCCCGATCGATCCAAATGACATCGAGGCAACGAGAGACCAGGCGATTTACGAACTACTGTATTCATCAGGCCTTCGACTTGCAGAAGTTTTAAGCCTTACAGTCCGTGACGTCCATGGAATACCCGAAGAACTTAAAGTGCTCGGAAAAGGAAACAAGGAACGCATTGTTCCCGTGGGAAATAAGGCGAGAAGCGCATTAGCAAAATGGCTCGAAAAGCGAACGGAGTGGGATAACAAACAAACTGATCGGGTCTTTATTACAAAAAAGGGGCTTGGCGTGTCACCACGAACGGTTCAGCGACGACTCGACTTGCGTGCACAAGCAGCCGGCCTCGACCAACATGTACATCCACATGCGTTACGACATTCTGCAGCAAC
>RGHP01000070.1 GCA_010024125.1 Gammaproteobacteria bacterium
AAAGAACTCTACGCAACATTTCTAGGGTCGATAATGTCAGATTAAGGGATCCGGTGATTCTTGTTTCTTTTTGAGATGGTGCAGAACAGGCGCGCCGGTGATGACCAAAAAAATACGGACGATGTGGTGAAGCACAATAATACTCACTGTCCCACCGGCCGCGAGTGTCATCACGGCGATCTCTGCTTGTCCGCCTGGCCAAAAACACAAGAAAAGTTCAAATAACGGTATGTCACTGATTTGGCTGGCCACCAGTAATGTTAACAACGCGATAGGAATAATAATGGCAACAAAGCCAAGCCCAGAAATGATATCCCTACTCAGTTCCTTCGTGGTGATGCCTTGGTAGTGAATACCCACGCCTAAGCCAATGAAAAACTGTGACAGGATGATCATTTCCTCTGACGGCCGATGTGTCAGGATTCCAACCATAGCCAGCGGTGCCGAGAGAAGAAGCGGACCAAGAATATCAGCCCCGAAGAGCTTTAATTTCCTGAACAGGATCATCCCTACGATGCCAGTTAAAAACAGTCCGATGTTCTCGACAAGGGGTAGTTCTGTGATTGGTGATCCAAGCGGATTACCGAGCTCTAGTTCAAAAATTTGCGTCAACACGATCGGCGCGATGGTGACAAGAACCAGCGAGCGCGTCGCATGAACGAGTGACAGCGTCCTTGGATTCCCTCCGGCCTCGATTCCGAACACGATCATGTCTTGCAAACCACCCGGCATCGAGGCGTAGTAGGCGGTCGGGCGATCGTATTTAAGGACTCTCCTGAAAAAAGGATACCCAACACATGAAATCAGGAAAACATACACCGGAACGATCAGCAGCGTAGGAATGTAGCTCGGGATGGTTGTGATTACTTCCATTGTCAGTGTGGTCCCGATCGCGACGCCCAAAACGGTCCGGCTAACGCTTGAGACCATCGGCATCCCGGCCAAATTTATACCGACTAACGACGCGGCAAGACATCCGAAGAGTGAGCCAAATAGAAAAGGTAGAGGTGCTTCGAAGTGTTCAAGGAACAGGCTGAATCCCAAACAAATTAGGACTGTTTTGACCTGCAGTACGCGCTTAGATCCCAATGTTGGACTTCCATGTATTCATACGTATACAATTAATTATGGGCGCAAATTCGAATAAAAGCAATCACGAACCACAGTCCGCGGTTTGCTACGAGTATCTTGTCTCTAAGATGCAGAGAGGCGAGCTCGTCTCTGGTATGTCGATCACAGAGCAGGGAGTGGCTGACGAGCTTGGGATCAGTCGTACACCTGCACGAGAAGCTCTACGTCGGCTGGAGAGTGATGGGTTAGTTGTGTCCGAGCCACGGTTTGGCATGAAGATTAGAGAGTTAGGATACATCGAGACTCTTGAGCTTTATGAAGCACGCGAAGCTCTGGAGATGGCCGCGGTAGAGATCTGTGCCGAAAAAATTAGTGACATTGAAATCGCTGAGCTGGAGATCTTGCAAGAGGAAATGGCTGGCTCGGTGCGAGACCCAGTCCGGATGGCAAGCCTCAATTATGCGTTCCATAAAGCGTTGCTCAACGCTGCGAAGAATCGATATCTGACAATGTCGTTCGAGGCAATACATAAAACACTTGCCATACTGGGATCCACCACGCTGGCCAACACGGAGCGAGCTGAGGAGTCGTTGATTGAGCACCAAGACCTAATCCAATGTTTAAAACTACGCGATAAGGAAGGGGCTCGAAAAGTTATGGGCACACATCTATCTAACGCAAAACGAATCCGTCTAAGACAAATCAACCAGAGGTTAATCAATGAAAGTTGAGTTGCCAGAAATAACACCTGACACCGCTTTAATTGCAGTGGGTGAGGGACAGTTTGATTTTGACGTTATTGTGGTTGGTGGCGGCAACGCCGCCCTATGTGCCGCCATTAGAGCGGCTGAGGCAGGTGCGTCAGTTGCAATCTTTGAGCGGGCACCAAAAGAGTACCGCGGAGGAAACTCGCGCCACACACGCAACTTTCGATGCATGCATGGCTCTCCCAAGGGCGTCTTGACTGACTCATACAGTGAGGATGAGTTTTATGAAGATCTACTGAAAGTCACCAAGGGGAACACCGACGAGGAGCTGGCGAGGCTTACGATACGCGAGTCAGAGGCCTGTTATGAGTGGATGCTCGAGCAGGGCTGTTATTTTCAGGAGTCTTTATCCGGGACCTTGTCACTTTCTCGCACCAATGCGTTCTTTTTAGGCGGTGGAAAAGCCCTCGTCAATGCCTACTACAACCGGCTTGAGTCTTTGGGTGTGGCTGTTTTTTATCAGGCGACTGTTCTCGATGTGGTTATACGTGATCGAGAGTTTGATGGGGTGCTGGTCGATCTTGATGGAACCCAGAAGTACATTCGAGGTCGGTGCGTCATTTTGGCGTCTGGTGGGTTTGAGGCTGACAAGGACTGGCTGGCGAGCGCCTGGGGTGACGCGGCAAGAAACTTTCTGATCAGGGGAACACCCTATAACACGGGGGAGATTCTCAAAGGGGTTTTAGCAGGCGGGGCAGATCAAGTTGGTGACCCGACGCAATGTCATGCGGTGGCGATCGACGGGCGTGCCCCAGAGTATGATGGTGGGATCGTCACGCGGGTTGATTGTGTGCCGTTTTCGATCGTGGTTAACGAAGAGGGTAGGCGTTTTTACGACGAGGGTGAGGATGTCTGGCCTAAGCGGTACGCGATTTGGGGCAGGCTGGTCGCGAAGCAGCCTAATCAGGTGGCCTACGCGATTATTGATAGTAAGTCCAAAGATTTATTTATGCCGACCGTGTTCTCTGCGACCGTTACCGAAAGCTTGGATGATATGGCTCAACAGTTGGGTCTGCCTGAAGATGAATTCTTAGCGACCGTGCAAAATTTCAACGCAGCGTGCCAGGACGGTGATTTTTTCCCCACCGAGCTCGATGGTCTGAGAACAATCGGTCTGACTCCCCAAAAAACTAACTGGGCACGACCCATCGATACCCCACCTTTCTACGGGTATGAGTTGAGGCCAGGTGTGACCTTTACCTATCTAGGTTTCCGTGTTGGTCATGATGCGAAGGTAAGTTTTGGTGGCGTGCCGAGCAAAAATGTTTGGGCGGCGGGAGAGATCATGGCCGGTAGTATTCTGGGCGAGGGCTATCTCGCCGGCTTTGGCATGACTATTGGGACCGTTTTTGGACGTTTGGCAGGAGAGGGGGCCGGCGGATATGCAACAACCAGTGCTTGACGAGGCTAAGCGGCAGCTAGCCGTTTGTAATGCGTGTCGATACTGCGAGGGATTTTGTGCGGCCTTTAAGGCAATGACGCGGTACAGGGCTTTCGACACCGAGACAGTGGTTCACATGTCAAATCTCTGCCATAACTGCCAAGCCTGTTACCACAGCTGCCAGTTTACCGCGCCCCACGAGTTCGATCTGAACCTGCCTCGCGCACTAGCCGCTGTTCGCGTTGAGTCTTGGGAGTCGCACGTGCCATTTCCGAGGGCGTCGAAGCTTTTTCAGAGTAGTCCACTGGTCTCCTTGATAGCGGTCCTGGTAGTGTCTGCTTTGTTCTGGCTAATCGCAGAAGTTCCGTGGATATCATCAGATACGTTCTATGATCTCATCGCCCACGATACGTTAGTTCTGATTTTCTCTCCTGTGTTTGTAGTGCCCTTACTGATTCTGTTTGTGGGGCTTTTAAGGTACTGGAGGACCGTAAATGGCGAATCTATAACCTGGAGTCAACTGCGTGAGTCGCTGAGATCGGCTGCAACACTGAAAAACCTAGATGGTGGGGCGGGACAGGGCTGTAATTACGAGAAAGAAGACCGTTACAGTCAGGCGCGACGCTGGGCCCATCACGCGACAATGTATGGGTTTCTTTTATGCTTCGCTGCGACATCGGTTGCGACTGTGATGCACTACGGATTGGATCTGGTTGCCCCGTACCCGTTTCTCTCGCTACCCAAACTGCTTGGTGTAAGCGGGGGCTTACTGTTAACAGTTGGCACCTCAAAGCTGATTTATCTGAAAACGAAGGCCAATGTTTTGCTAGAAGCACCGGGTCGTCGTGGTAGCGACTACGGGTTCATTACTTTACTGTGGTTTGTATCAACGACAGGTTTGTTGCTGTATTGGCTAGGAGGCACACAGTTGTCTAGTTCCATGCTAATACTGCACCTGGCCGGTATCGCTTGCCTCTTTATTTCTATTCCATTTAGTAAGATGGTGCACGGTTTCTTCCGCATGGCTGCACTAATCAGGGAGGCTCAACTGAGAGGAGTCTGATGTCTAGTTGACGTTTTCGCTGAGTAGCTTATCCTCCCGCGCCTTCTGTTTTTATTTTTGACTGGATAACTTGTGAATATTGTGGAACTTCCTTCCGTAAAGCCAAACAACCCAAACTTCTCTTCGGGACCCTGCTCAAAGCGGCCCGGATATCAGCTTAAGTCACTCGATGTAGAGACGCTTGGGCGGTCTCATCGTTCCGCTATTGGTAAGTTAGCGTTGCGTTCGGTATGTGATGAAACCAAGCGCCTGTTGGGCTTGCCTGACGATTATCTCGTCGGGGTAGTGCCTGCGTCTGATACGGGTGCATTTGAGATGGCGATGTGGACGATGCTCGGTGCGCGAGGCATTGATGTGTTCTGTTGGGAGTCTTTCGGAAAAGGCTGGCTCAACGACATCGTCAACGATCTTAAACTGCAGAACGTGAATAGATACGAGGCAGACTACGGGCTGCTCCCTGACCTGTCGGTGGCAAATGGCGAGAATGACATCGTGTTCACTTGGAATGGGACAACCTCGGGTGTCAAGGTACCGAACGGTGACTGGATCCCGGATGATCGTCAGGGGTTAACGTTGTGTGATGCGACCTCTGCTGTCTTCGCGATGGAGATGCCATGGTCGAAGCTAGATGTTACGACCTTTAGTTGGCAGAAGGTACTGGGCGGTGAAGGCGCTCATGGGATGATTATCTTAAGCCCCCGCGCTGTGGAGCGATTGGAGTCCTACATACCGTCTTGGCCGTTACCCAAGATTTTCAAGCTCACAAAGAAAGGCAAGTTGATCGACGGCATCTTTCGGGGCGAGACGATCAATACCCCCAGCATGCTATGCGTCGCCGATTACTTGGACGCTTTAGCTTGGATCGATTCCATTGGTGGTTTATCTGCCGCCATCGCTCGTTCTGAAGCGAATCTTGCGGTAGTCGAGAAATTCGTCGACCGAAATCCATGGTTGAGCTTCTTAGCGCAAGATCCAGCCACAGTGTCCAACACGAGCGTATGCCTCTCTGTCGACGCGAATCCAGAGCAGGTTAAAGAGATTGTGAAGCTTCTCGAAGCAGAAAGCGTTGCCTTCGATATCGGTGCGTACAGAGACGCTCCTCCGGGTTTAAGAGTCTGGTGTGGAGCCACGGTCGAGAAAGAAGATGTCGAGTTATTGGTCGAGTGGCTGGAATGGGCCTACGTGGCTGTCGTTAGTAAGGGATAACAAATGTTTGGCATACGCACATACAACGCAATCTCACCGGCGGGTTTGGCTAGATTCGATGGCTCCAGGTACGCTGTTTCGTCAGAGAGTACGAATCCATCAGGCGTCTTGTTGAGAAGCTACAAGCTGACGACAGAGGAGCTGCCTTCAACCGTTGTTGCGGTGGCAAGGGCTGGCGCGGGGACGAATAATATCCCTACCTCCGAACTCACCGGGAAAGGTGTTGTTGTTTTTAATACTCCTGGCGCTAATGCAAACGCTGTTAAGGAACTGATCTGCGCGGGATTGATGATGTCATCCAGGGATATTTTCGGTGGCCTCAAGTTTGTCGACGGACTAGGTAATCAGTTGAGTGAAGAGCTTGACCCGCTACTGGAGGCAGAGAAGAAACGTTTCGCAGGTACTGAGATCTACGGAAAGACGCTCGGTATCGTGGGCTTGGGTGCGATCGGTTCGCTGGTGGCTAACATGGCTCTCGATTTAGGTATGCGTGTCGTTGGTTATGACCCGGCTATTTCAGTCGAAGCGGCGTGGCGTTTATCGAGCCGAGTCGAAAAGATGTCGAGCCTCGACGCGTTACTTAAAGAATCTGACTACATCACGCTTCACGTCCCGGCGATTGATGCAACTAAGGGAATGATAAACTCGGAATCGATTTCGCGCATGAAGCCTGGGGTGAAGCTCCTCAACTTTGCCCGGAAGGAGATCGTGAACGCTGGCGACATAATTACTGCACTGGATGCTGGGAAGATGGGTAGTTACGTTACAGACTTTCCGACTCCTGAACTGATCGGTCACCCCAGGGTGCTTGCAATGCCGCACATTGGTGCGAGCACCGGTGAGGCAGAGGATAACTGTGCAGTCATGGCAGCCGATCAGCTCATAGATTTCCTGGAGAACGGGAACATCAAGAACTCGGTAAACTTTCCCGACACCTCGATGGCTCGGGGCTCTGAGTTCCGTTTAACGTTCTCAAACTCTAACGTCCCCAATGTGTTGAGCACGGTCTTGAGTCAGATATCTGCCACCGGGGCTAACGTGGTTGACCTAGTAAACCAGAGCCGTCACGAGATTGCTTACAACATCATGGATATCGATCAGCCAGTCACAGACGAGCTCGTGGATGCGATTTCGAATCTGGACGGAGTCATTCGCGTCAGACGTGTCTGATAAATGAGATGGGACCTCGCTATGGAGATCCCATATCACACCGGTCAGTTGATTACGTTGATCGGCTGACCCTCTTTAAATGCCTCGAATGCGGCTAGCATCTCTTGATAGAAAATAGTGAAAGTCTCCTCGGTACAATAACCAACGTGAGGTGTGGCTAGTACCTTGGGGTGGTTCACAAGCTCGTTTTGATTATCTGCTGGCTCTTCTGTGTAGACATCCGTAGCCAGCCCGCCAAGAGAATCGTCGTTGAGGCAACGAAGAAGCGCGGCCTGGTCGATAATTTCCGCCCTCGAGGTGTTAACGATATGACCCTCTGGCCCCAACAGTTTTAGCTCCTCCTCTCCGATCAGCCCCCGGCTCCGGTTGGACAATTTGTAGTGGATGCTCACAAAGTCGGAGCGAGTAAACAACTCAGGCTTAGAGACAGCGGTAACATCGATAGCTCTCGCTTGTACAGGGTCTAGATTGCTGCTCCACGCAATAACATCCATCCCAATCGCTTGTCCCAGCTTTGCCACCTGGCTACCGAGCCGACCCAGGCCGACTATCCCCAATGTTTTCCCTCTAAGATCTTGGCCCATTACTGGTTGCCACACGTTGTCTAGTTTTAATCCATTGATGAGCGGCATGGCCCGCCGACACTGCATCATAATCAGCATAAAAGCGAGTTCCGCGGTCGCGTGCCCGGGTGATGTCGGGTTGACGTTGGGTGGGATCGTCGGTCGGCAGCGGACGATGCTCGATCACCGACGACGAACCGGTGACCTCGAGCACGATCTCGGCAAGCTCGTTGATCGTGAACTCGTTGGGATTGCCGATATTGACCGGAAGATGGTAATGGTTCTTGTTCATGAGCTTTATTAGTCCACGAACCTGATCGCGGATAAAACAAAAACTGCGTGTCTGTTCTCCGTCCCCATACATGGTCAGCGGCTTGTTCTGTAA
>RGHP01000008.1 GCA_010024125.1 Gammaproteobacteria bacterium
TGTTTCGAAAGAGAATGCCCATTGACGCATCAAGCCTGCTTATCTGAGCTCTCAGTTGATGAGGTATTTGAGGCGTTGTTACAGCAAATACAGCGGATTGCCTAATGCGTGTTTTGGTGGTGAAAACCTCTTCGATGGGGGATTTAGTCCACACTCTGCCAGCATTGACTGATGCAACTGAGGCACTCGGTGATATTCGATTTGATTGGGTGTGTGAGCCTGCTTTTGCCGAAATTCCCCACTGGCACCCATCTGTTGGCGATGTGCTTGCGATTCCCTTAAGACGATGGAAGGGAAAACTCCATCGCTTGTTGTTTTCGAATGACCTCGCTGCATATAAACAAGCACTCGGTGCAGAACGATATGATGCGGTTATTGATGCTCAGGGGCTTCTCAAGAGTGCATTTTTGATTACACGGTTTACCGATGGGCCAAAGCATGGATTCGATCGCCGATCAGCAAAAGAGAGTTTGGCGTCGAGTGTTTATGACGTGACCCATCGCGTCGACCGCTCGAAACATGCGATATCGAGAACCCGTGAATTATTTGCCAAGTCGCTTGGATATGCGCTTCCAGAAACGGGTCCCCACGCATCGATTGATTTAGGACGACCACAAGAGCTCGCAGATCGTCTAGTACTTGTCACTCAGACGAGTCGGCTACCCAAGTGTTGGATGGGTGATGGATGGAAAGCGGTGATTGAAGATGCGCTTCCACAATTTTCTGACATCGTGCTGCCAGTCGGTAGTGATGCTGAATTCGAAACAGTTTCTAAAATGGCTGAAGGCTTACCGGTGAGGATACTGAATCAAGCCTCATTAAATGATGTCGCTTTTGAGATCTCAAATGCACGCGCAGTGGTTTCAGTCGATACAGGGCTTGCACACGTGGCTGATGCATTGGGTATTCCTATGCTCGCATTGTATGGGCCGACGAAGCCTGGTCTTGTGGGACCTGTCGCCGACACATCTCAAATTCTAAAAAGTTCGACAGGAAAAATGTCGGATATCAGTGCATCTGCAGTGATGGAATGGGTTAGTCAGACTGATACAGTGTCTGCCGCGTAAGGTCTGGATTTGTTTTAAATCGTTTATGCATCCACATGTACTGTGACGGATGCTTTTTCAGTGCTTCCTCAATCCGCTGATTCAGCGCTCGCGCATTCTCCACTTCATCTTCAAGTGGGTAATCAGCCGGCATCGGGACAAATGAGACGTGATAGATGCCATTGTTGTCACGGTGTAGGTCAAGGAAGATGCTGACCGCGTTTGACATCCGAGCTAAGCGGGCCGGTGTTGTTACTGTGCATGCAGGTCGACCGAAAAAGGGAGCAAAGACAGAGCCTTTGGGTCCCATGTCCTGATCTGGTCCAAACCAAACCATGTCACCTTGCTTTAGGTGCTTAGCGATATCGCGTAATGCACGGACGTCGACCAATTCGGCATAGCGTGCGCGCCCACGACAGACAGCTTGATCAAAAATGGGGTTGTCATTGGGGCGATAACTCACCACAAATCGACCGGCGACGGCATGCATCAGCGGGGCGACTAGGTCCAGCATGCTGTAATGTGGACACAGCAACAAAACTCCTCGGCAATCTGTATTCGCTTGTTCGAGTAGCGCCTGTCCAGATACACGGATCTTGTCGTTAACAAAGTTGATTGGACGGTGCCAAGACCATGCTGTTTCCGTTAAACCGATTCCGTTTTGTTCAAAGCAAGCTTTAACTAGAGTGCGCTGTTCCAAGGGATTCAACTCCGGGAAGCAAACAGCAATATTTCTCTCGCAGACCAGTCGGCGGTTCTTCGCTGTGTAAAACAGTAAAGTACCAATCAGGCGACCGATAGCCATTCCGAGCCTCGGTGGCAGCGCGGCTAATAGTCGAATGAAGCCAAGTCCCAGCGGAACGAAAGAAAAGCCCATGTGTAATCCGGTTGGGTTCATTGATGAAGCTCGGTACTATAACAAGCTTCGAATCATTAGAGAGATCTTCTGTGTCACATATCTTTTCCACATCGCGGGTTTTAGTCGTTGGCGATGTCATGTTGGACCGTTACTGGCATGGCGATGCTGGCCGGATCTCTCCCGAGGCTCCTGTGCCTGTTGTTCGGGTCACTCATGATGAAGCGCGTCCTGGTGGTGCGGCAAACGTTGCTTTAAATCTGTCGTCACTTGGAGCGGAAGTGACGTGTGCTGGATTGGTGGGTCATGATTCCGATGCCGATTTACTCGAACAGACGCTGAAAAATCACAATGTGAATCCGCTGTTTACACGTGTGGAACACAGAACGATTACCAAACTGAGGGTATTAAGTCAGGCACATCAAATGATTCGGCTGGATTTTGAGACGCCATTTGATGCATCAAATGCGGAGTCGCTTGCTCAATCCGTGTCTCTTGATGGAATGACTGCAGTTGTTTTAAGTGACTATGCAAAAGGAAGCCTAGAGCCTCGTTTACTCATTCAAAAAGCCCGTCAAGCCAAGATCCCAGTTGTTGTTGATCCGAAGGGTACAGACTTTGAGAGATATCGTGGGGCAACTTTATTGACTCCAAATCGCGCTGAATTTGAAGCGGTTTGTGGCGCATGGGCCAACGATCAGGAACTGATTGAGAAAGGCCGGAAACTGATTAACGACCTGGATATCGAAACTATTTTAGTGACCCGGTCTGAGCAAGGAATGACCCTGATTGCACGTGATGGTTCTGTGCACCAATTTGCCGCGACCGCCCGAGAAGTCGCTGATGTTACAGGTGCCGGCGATACAGTCATCGCGACTGTTGCAGCAGGTCTTGGTTCTGGCATGAGCATGGCTGAATCTGCTGAATTGGCAAACCGAGCTGCTGGAATTGTTGTCTCGAAACTGGGTACGGCAACGGTCAGTGGTCGAGAACTGGAAAGAGCGTTATCTGTTGATCACGGCATTTTCGATCGTGCAGAGGACGCAGCCGCTTGGGCTGAACAATGCCGTACGCAGGGTGAGAAAGTCGTCATGACGAATGGCTGCTTCGACATCTTGCATGCCGGTCATGTTGCGTATTTGAAGGAAGCGGCCTCTCTTGGTGATCGTTTGATTGTTGCTGTGAATTCAGATACTTCAGTGGCTCGTTTGAAAGGGCCTGAGCGTCCCGTGAATACCATCGAACGGCGGCTGCAGGTGCTCGCGGGTCTCGGTGCTGTGGATGCCGTGATCGCTTTTGAGGACGACACCCCGATTCCATTAATTGATATGGTTCGACCGGATGTTCTTGTGAAGGGCGGTGACTATAAATCGATCGAGGAAGTAGTTGGCTACAAGCACGTGTTGGACTATGGCGGGGAAGTCAAAGTGCTTGGTGAAGTGGCTAACCTATCGACTAGCCACTTGATCGCAAAAATTCGTCAGACGGATTCCGATTCAACCAACTGACAGAGTGTGTGCATCATTAAGATGTGGCATTCCTGGATACGCGCCGTATTCGTCGAGGGTGCGGCTAGAACGTAATCAGCAATCGCTTGCATCGCACCGTCTGGCTTGTCGCCAACGAGTGCGACTGTTCGAATGCCTTTGCTTTGAGCGACTTCCATTGCTTTGACGACATTCTTTGAATTACCGCTTGTTGAGATACCAATAAGCAAATCACCGGATTGTCCGAGGCCTTCAACTTGCCTAGAGAACACTTGGTCATAGCCGTAATCGTTACCGATGGCTGTGAGGGCTGAAGTATCTGTTGTGAGTGCAATCGCAGCCATTGAACTCCGCTCTTTTTCGAAGCGACCGATCAACTCTGCTGCAATGTGTTGACTGTCAGCTGCTGATCCACCGTTTCCGCAGAGCATGATTTTATGGCCTGCTTTAATAGTTGATGACGCGACTCCTGCGACTTCAAGGAGTTCTTCCAAGCGTTTGGTGTCATTGATCAAGGCTTGTTTGGTATCAATGCTTGCCTGGAAGGTGGCTTTGATTGCGTCTAGGCTCATAGTTGGATCTCTGTTGGGAGTGCAAGACAGTTATTGCGCAGATGCACAGGATTAATGGTGCCAATAATAGCTGAAGTGATGTTTGGGTGCGCGAACAAGTCTTTAAAAATTTCAGGAATGGACGTTGTCAGATGGCCGCTTCCGAGAGCTTTCTTTACCAATAACCCTGCACCATATCGCTGCGCTTCATCGATAAGGTGTTTTTCATCCTGATTTTCAGGGTTCAGTGTAATCATCAAGCAATCCGCGCCCTGATCCAGAGCTTGACGCCCACCCTCTACTGTTTTGCCTGATAATCCGACTGCTCGAATCAGTCCTTGGTCGCGCGCTTTGATCAAGGTTTGGAGCGCACCTTGGTTCAGATGTTCGATATCCTTTCCGTCAGAATGCAATAACACCACGTCTAATTGATCGCGATTTAAGCGTTGAAGGCTCTGTTCTAGGCTCTTGAGTATTGCGATCTCTGAGAAATCGTAATGACTTCCTGTGTCAGGGTCGTAGGTTTCGCCAACCTTTGTGATGATATGAAAATCTCCAGCGACCTCCGGTAGTAACTCGCCGAGCCTCGCTTCAGAAGTGCCATAGGCAGGCGCTGTATCAAGACAGTTGATACCCAATTCTGACGCGAGTGTCAGGAGTTGAATGACGACTTGGTCTTCTGGTAGCTCAAAATCAGTCGGGTATTTCACATCTGTATTTCGCCCGATTTTGACGGTGCCTAAGCCAATTGGACTGAGCTCGAGCCCAGTTTGTCCAAGTGGTCGATGAATCATACCCATGGGTAATGCCCTTCTGGCGCTTTTAACCACTCTGGCGGCGTTGCATGTTTTGATTCTTTATCAAGAAGCGGTAGTACTTGATCGGTAAGTGCTGGCGCAAGAGCAAGCTTAGTCGGCCACGCCACAATCAGGTTGTTTGATTTACAGACGAATGCGGTATCAGGTCGGTTTCCTTCATGCGTGCTTGGCTCTGCCCGATTGATTCGAAAAACGTGGGTTGATTCCACTTGCGGTTCAAGCCATGACAGTGCTTCCGATAGCGCGCGTTGTGCATTTGAGCATACCGTGTCGTCATCTTGTGCGACTCCATCTTCGGCAAGTTGACCGCCCAAATAGAGATATTGCGTTCCCTCAAATTCATGGGTTGAGATGGTGAGTTTGGGCTTACTACCACTACCGAGTTGGTGACCGAATACTTTTGGAATGGGTTGTGCAAGCTTGCAGACTGCCATTGCGAGGGGGCGCCGTTGCATGACTGGATGGTTACCGGGAAGACCGGATAACAGTGCTTCTGTTCCTTCACCAGCGGTCAAAATGACATCGCCATGAATCTGCCCGGCAGTCGTTTCAACCCCAACGATCTTATCGTTTTGCGTGAGAAGTTGGGTGGCCTCAGCGTGGAAGATCTGTCCATCCAAGATCTCTGCAAATGCATGAACCAATGTATCGAGTTTCAACACGGGTTCCGACAGTCGATAGAGATGGCCTTTGAAATTAGGATGATTGAATGCCGCCTCGGATTGTGGATCGATACGCTCCATACGCGATCGCATGGCTTTGCTTGCGAAGAATCCCAAAAGATTCGCGGCAATTGATTCGACAGACCATAGCAGCTGATCTTCTCGTTCAAGTTGAACACGGCTTAAGTCAACCGTTCCCTCGCCTTTCAAGGCCTGTTTCCAGCGTGTGGGCATCGCACCAATTTCACTGGCTGCTTTGGTTAATAGTCCATCAAGTGCATACTTAGTCCCACCATGAATCATGCCTTGGCTTGCCAGGGTTTGACCTTGGCCAAGAGCGCTTTTTTCGATAACACAGCATGGAATATCGCGAGCTTTCAGTTCAGCTGCTAGCCAGAGACCTGAAATACCGCCACCGACGATGATTTTCATGCAGGCATGCTAGCATCTTCAATTATGGGACGACATCTGTATTCACTGCTCTTGCTACTTTGCACGCCACTTCTTATTGCGCATGTGGTTCGGAAGTATCGGCGAGAACAGCAAGACCCGCTGGTGAGTCATCGGCTCGGTGTGCACGTGCCTGATCAGATGGACGGCTGTGTATGGATTCATGCGTGCAGTCTTGGTGAGGCGAAAGTTGGTTTAGAGCTTGCGCGGTCATTGATAAACCATGATGCGTCGCTTCGCATTTTGATGACAGCCACGACGCCAGCTGGACTTGACGTATTGGCTCGGAGTGAATTCGCGAGTCACGTGTTTCCTTGGGACTTTTCTTGGATTTGGTCGCGCTGGTTATCCAAACTTCGCCCAAGGGCACTGATCGTTATTGAGACCGAGCTTTGGCCGAATTTAGTTGCTGCATGCCATCGGGCTGCTATCCCTGTGATTCTCGCGAATGGGCGGCTGAGTGATCAATCAGTTCGTGGATATCAGCGGTTTGGCTGGGTATCGCGACCGATGTGGTCTCAGGTGTCACGCGCTCTGATGCAATTTGAGGGTGATGCCCGCAATGCACATCGTCTTGGGGTGCCGGCCCATGCGATTTCAGAAGTTGGATCCATTAAGCTTGACCAACCTGCGCCTCAAATTTCTCCGGAACGCGCGAATCAAATCAGTGATTGGAAACGAGGCAATGTTTTAGTCTGCCTGATGAGTAGTCACACCGATGATGACGCACTCTTTGTCTCCTGGGCTCAGCAACATCCCGAATGTCGGTTATTGATCGTGCCTCGTCACCCTGTTCGAGGATCTGAGATCAAGACGTTGGCTGATACTCAAGGAGTCCATGCATCGCAGGTCTCTGTTGAGATTCAAGACACGTCTCAAATCCTAATTGGTGACACTTTTGGAGATATGGGAGCATATCTTTCGGAGTCTGATGTTATTGCGATTGGGGGCAGCTTTTCCGGAAAGGGCGGTCAAAATCCCATTGAGCCTGCGCTGATGAGTAAGCCGCTCATTGCAGGGCCATCCATGCATAACTTTCAGGCGATCAGTATTGGTTTAGAGGCCGCGGGTGCTTTGCTTCGCACAGATGCTCAGCATCTCTCTCAATCCATTGATGAGGCACTTGCGACAGCGCATGTGATGGGTCAGGCCGCAAGTGCCTGGGTTGAAGCAAACCGTGGTTCTACAGAGCTTCAAGTCCAGGCGATTTTGGCAGCAATCGCTAAGGATTAGCGGCCAGCTAAACGCGTTTTTGCTCGAGCTGCTGCTGCCCTCACCTGATTTGGTGCTGTTCCGCCAATGTGATCACGCGCATTCACGGACCCCTCAACGGTCAGAACTTCAAATACATCGTCTTCGATCAAATTGCTGAATGCTTGAAGCTCCAGAAGATCCATTTCTGAAAGATCGCGCTTTGTCTGAACACCAAGCGCAACTGCTTGCCCGACAACTTCATGCGCATCGCGGAATGGTAAGCCTTTGCGGACTAGGTAATCAGCCAGATCAGTTGCTGTTGAAAACCCGCGGATTGCAGAGTCTTTGAGAATATCTTTATTAACCAATAATGACGGCATCATATCGGCAAAAGCGCGTAGCGATCCGAGCAACGTATCCGCGGCGTCGTACAGTGGCTCTTTGTCTTCCTGATTATCTTTGTTGTAGGCGAGTGGTTGGCCTTTCATCAAAGTCAGTAGGCTCATGAGATGGCCAAACATGCGACCTGATTTGCCTCGGACGAGTTCAGGCACGTCGGGATTTTTTTTCTGCGGCATGATCGAACTACCAGTACAGAACTTGTCAGGCAGGTCGACAAATTGCCACGCGGTCGAATTCCAGTTGATGAGTTCTTCTGAAAACCGTGACAAGTGCATCATGATGATGCTTGCAGCGCTTAAAAATTCAATGCCGAAATCGCGATCAGAGACTGAGTCGAGGCTGTTTTCTGTTGGCTTATCAAATCCAAGGAGCTCGGCTGTACGCTCTCGATTAATCGGATAACTCGTGCCAGCGAGTGCTGCTGCACCAAGCGGGCATTGGTTCATCCGCCGTCTGCAATCCAGCAGGCGACCCGCGTCCCGCTCAAGCATTTCATTCCACGCGAGCATGTGGTGCCCAAAAGTGACGGGTTGTGCTGCTTGAAGGTGTGTGAACCCCGGCATGATGGTGTCTGCTTCACGCTCAGCTAGCGCGATCAAACCAGTTTGGAGGCGAGACAACTCAGATACAGCATGATCAATGGTTCCTCGAAGCCACAGTCGAATGTCGGTGGCGACTTGGTCATTTCGAGAACGGCCGGTATGAAGTTTCTTCCCGGTGTCGCCAATTAAGTCGATGAGTCGTGACTCAATGTTCATATGCACGTCTTCACGCGCAATTGACCATGTGAATTCATCGGATTCAATTTCAGCTTCGATCTGCCGGAGGCCCTCGATGATCGTGTGACGTTCTGTGTCAGTTAGGATTCCCTGTTCAGCAAGCATTGTGGCGTGCGCAATTGATCCCTGAATATCCTCGCGTGCCATGCGTTGGTCGAATTCGACGGATGCAGTGAATGCTTGGACGAACGCATCGGTCGATTCCGAAAAGCGGCCGCCCCATAAAGCTTTGGGGGTTTCCTGACTCATAGAGACTCCTTCTGTAAGCATCCAGTATACTTTGTGTAACAAAGGACCACACATGCAAAAAACATTAACTATCGCGACAAGGAAGAGTCCATTGGCTCTTTGGCAGGCTTATCACGTTCGTGATCGCCTAAAAGCACGCTTTCCGGAATTGACAATTGAGCTCTTGGAAATGACCACACAGGGTGATGAGCGACTCGATGTGTCATTAACCAAAATCGGGGGTAAAGGAGTCTTCGTCAAAGAATTAGAGACGGCTCTCTACGATGGCCGAGCAGACCTTGCCGTGCATTCATTGAAAGATGTGCCAATGGAGCTTCCGGGCGGCCTGGACTTGTGTTGTTTAACCGCACGTGAAACGCCAACAGATGCAGTGGTTCATAGGGCTGGGACAACAGCATGGGCTAGTTTTGCGGATATTCCTCAAGGTGCACATCTTGGTACATCCAGTTTGAGACGTATCGCCCAAATTCGTGCGTTAAGACCAGACCTCAAGCTATCCCCGGTCCGAGGCAATCTAGGTACGCGTCTGAAGAAACTCGATTCCGGTGAATTTGATGGCCTTGTTCTCGCGTCTGCGGGCCTTAAGCGCCTTGAGCTAGGTGAACGCATTGCATTTGAGACGGCGCCGGAGGAGATCCTGCCTGCATGTGGCCAAGGTATTCTCGGCATTGAGATCCGGGAAGATGATTTGGCAACCCGTGAAATTGTGATGACATTGCAAGATACTGATGGTGAAACTGCTGGGCGGGCGGAACGTGCTTTGAATCGTCATTTGAACGGGGGTTGTCAGGTCCCCATCGCAGCCTATGCAATTGAGCGTGATGGGCAGTTGTGGTTGCGCGCATTGGTGGGCTCAGTTGATTGCGGAACGCTTCTGAAAGCAGAAGGTTTGGCACCAATCGATGATGCTGAGAGCCTCGGAATTCGTGTCGCAGAAGATCTGATTTCGCAAGGCGCTCGGGAACTTCTTGCCCAAGCGGGTCTGTAATTGAAACTTTGGTTAAACCGGCTTCCTTCAGCGTTTCCGCGGGTCGCTGAGGCATTCGTTGATACAGGATTTGAAGTGATCGCACTACCGTGCGTCCAGTCGTATCCGTTGGACGTTGCGTTGGACCCCGCAATTGTGGATTTCGATCGGTTTGATCATGTCGTTGTCACGTCTCCCGAATCTGCTCGATTACTGATTGATGCAGTACTCTCACGTTGGGCACAGTGGCCCGCTGAACAGCAATTTTGGGCGGTGGGGCTTGGAACAGCTGAAGTTCTCAGGTCTGAACTGCATTTGGTGAGGACGGCTTCAAGCCCAGGCTCTGAATCACTCATTGAGCTGATGCGCACTGCAATTCGGCCTGAGGATCGATTGTTGATCGTGAGTGGTAAAGGCTCTGGGCGTCAATTTGGTGAACTGAACTCGCTCTTACTGGATCCAGTTGTCCACATAGAACTATTTGAGTTGGTTCCTGATGTTGATCTAGACCTTCAAAATTTGAATGGGATCGGCGGGATTGTTCATGGATCGGCGGCTTTACTCGATGCTTTTCTACAATTGGCAGATGCGCGTGGCTTGAATGCATTGGATTACGTACATTTTGTGACAAGTTCTGATGCGAAAGCACAATTACCGTCTGGAAGCCGGTATTATCAATTGAATTCGCCAACCCCAGATGAAGTTCGATTGGCGATGCAAGGAGAGCCGAGTGTCAAAGACTGAAGCAAAAACACCTGAAGTCGCTGAGGACATTGTTGTCGATGAACAGGCCGAGTCTGACGAGATAACGGCCGACCAGACCAATCACCCGCAAGCAGTACGATCAAATGGCTGGCTCGCTATTGTCTTGAGCATTATCGCGACATGTGCTGTCGGTGTTGGGGGCTGGTTTGGTTGGCATGAGCTGCAATTAATTGCTCGCGCCACACAGTCGTTAGATGCGTCGGTCCAGGCCTTGAATACGCAAATCGCGCAGTTGGAAACACTTGAGGCAGCCACTCGCAGACTGGATGATCAAATTCAGAAACTCGAAATGGATGTAGGGCGCGCAGATACTCGCAATCAGTCAGTGATCGATCGTGTTGAGATGGTCGCAGAGGAGCTTGCTAAGGCGCAGGTGGATACGCGAAGCAGTTATGTTTTGGCAGAAGCAGAATATCTTTTAAAACTCGCCGATCAACGACTCCTCATTGAGCGGAATCCAGAGACAGCCGTGAACTTAATGCGCACTGCACAAGCGCTACTTGGTCAGTTACAAGATGGTCGTTTGTTGTCTGTGCGAGAGCGTTTAGCGCAAGATTTACAGTCTTTATCTGCGATTCAGTCGGTGGATATCTTAGGCATTCAGGCTGAGTTACTCGCTCTAGATCCTGTGTTGGACGATTTGCAGTTACCTGTGCGCCGCTTGGCTCCAGAGACACAGTCGGAAGTGACTGTTGATGTGCAACAATGGCTGGGCGGTCTGTCTGAATTTATTCGAATCCGCGAAGTTAACGCGCCAATTACGCCGCTTGTTTCGGCATCGGATGCCGGACGTGCACGTGAGGTTCTTCGCTTGAGTCTTGAGCAGATTAAGGTGGCATTGATTCGGGAAGATCAGGCTCTTTTCGATGCAGGCCTTGCTCAGGCGAAACGTTTATCGATGCACTTTTTTGATGTAACAGAAGGTGCTGGACTGAAAGTGGTGACGGTTCTGAGTGCACTCGAAGGAACACAAATTACCCGCGAAATTCCTGATGCGGCGCAAGGTCTCCGCGCGTTGAAAGTCTATCGTGATGCGCTCACTCAAGAACGAGTCTCTGGTGCAGAGGTGAGACAGTGAGTCGCCTTCTCAGAATATCGATTTGGGTCTCAGTTCTTGGGGTCTTACTCGCTTTTGGTTTGTATCTTGGTGACCGAGTCAAAGCTGACCCGGGTTATGTTCTGTTTGCCTATGGCGGCTATACCATCGAGATGTCGCTGTGGGCGTTTATCATTCTGTTTGTTGCCGTCACAGTTGTTCTCTGGATTGTATTCGGCTTGGGTAGTGCGTTGGGCCGTCTTCCTTTGAGTGTGTTTCGAGCGTGGGGCCGGATGCGTCACCGGAAAGCAGATTCCCGCCTGATTGAGGGTGCTTTGTGGTTACGTCGTGATGAACCGGCACGCGCCTTGGCCGTTCTTAAAAAAGATGCGAGTTCAGAATCGTTGCCAGCACTTCATTGGTTATTGGCATCGGAAGCTGCAAGACGATTGGAGCAGTTAGACGAATCAGAGCGTTATCTGGAAGCAGCAGAGCAATTGATGGCGAGCATTCCAAAAGCGATTGAATATGATCCTAAGCCAACCGAATTTAAGCCGCTCCTGAAGGCGTTGAAGAAACAGTGGCGTGAAGACTGGGCGTTGGCGCTTGAAACTGTTGGTGACGAGGATGCTTTGTCACGGTTAGCAGTTCTTAATCCGTTAGCGAAAGCACGCGCTGATTCAGTTTCATTAGAAATCGTGCAGGCACGGTTAGCGATGGCTGCTGGCCTCGATGCCGAAGCGAAACATCATATCGCGCGCGCGAATGATCTGGATTCGGATAATCCTCTGGTTCATTTGTTGCGTGTTGAGATTGAATCGGGAAGAACAGAGGCGCTTGAGAAGCTCAGGCGCCGTCTGATCGAAGACGCGTCTTAGCGCTTCTTCATTGACTGGAAGAATTCTTCGTTGGTTGTCGTAGTCTTCATACGATCGACTAAGAACTCGATCGCTTGGAGATCTTCCATTGAATCGAGAAGCTTCCTCAGAATCCACATACGCTGTAGTTCTTCCTCTGTCGTTAAGAGGTCTTCGCGACGTGTTCCTGACTTTCGGATATTGATCGCTGGGAAGATACGCTTCTCAGCAGCACGTCTTTCCAAGTTCAATTCTGAGTTACCGGTTCCTTTGAATTCTTCGAAAATGACTTCGTCCATTTTCGAACCGGTATCAACCAATGCAGTCGCGATGATTGAGAGGCTGCCGCCTTCTTCGATGTTTCGCGCGGCGCCAAAGAAACGCTTTGGACGTTCGAGTGCGTGTGCATCGACACCACCGGTCAGTACCTTGCCCGATGACGGTTGTACCGTGTTGTAAGCTCGCGCGAGTCGTGTGATCGAATCAAGCAAGATGATGACGTCGCGCTTATGCTCTGTCAGACGCTTCGCTTTTTCAATGACCATCTCAGCAACCTGAACATGTCGCGCTGGTGGCTCATCAAATGTTGATGCCACAACTTCGCCGCGGACAGTGCGTTGCATCTCTGTCACTTCCTCTGGACGTTCGTCGATGAGAAGTACAATCAGATAACATTCTGGGTTGTTGCGCACGATACTATTGGCGATGTTCTGCAGCATCAGCGTTTTACCTGCTTTAGGAGGTGAAACAATCAACGCACGCTGACCCTTACCAATCGGGCAAACCAAATCAATAATTCGCGCAGTTAAATCTTCGGTTGATCCATTCCCTTGCTCCATCGTGAGGCGTTCTTGCGGGAACAAAGGTGTTAGGTTTTCGAACAAAATTTTGTTCTTTGCATTTTCTGGTTTGTCGAAGTTGATCTCGTCAACTTTCAAAAGCGCAAAGTACCGCTCACTATCCTTCGGTGGTCGAATCTTTCCTGAAATGGAATCGCCTTTGCGAAGGTTGAAGCGTCGAATTTGGCTTGGAGAGACATAAATGTCGTCAGGGCCTGCAAGGTAGCTTGAGTCAGCAGACCGAAGGAATCCAAAGCCGTCAGATAAAATTTCTAAGACGCCGTCACCGTAAATATCTTCCCCGCTTTTCGCATGGGCTTTCAGGATAGAAAAGATGACGTCCTGTTTGCGGGACCGTGCGAGGTTTTCGAGGTTCATGCTCTCCGCAATCTCAAGGAGTTGCGGCATTGATTTTTTCTTAAGTTCTGTGAGGTTCATGTGTTCTCTGGATCACCCGGGCACGGACCACGGGCGGTATTTGGGTTGGTGAATATGTGTTTTCTGAAATAAAAAGGGAGTTGTGGAGGGCATCCACACCGAAAGCTTAGGCGCTTTCGGCGTGCTCGTCTAGTCTTTTAGATGTTTGAGTCAAGAAATGCTGCGAGCTGGCTTTTAGACAGCGCGCCAACCTTCGTTGCCTCAGGTTCACCATTTTTGAACAAGATGAGCGTCGGAATTCCACGAATATTGAATTTTTCAGTCGCTTCGCGGTGATCATCCACATTGAGTTTTGCGATCGTCAGGCGCCCTGCGTACTCAGTTGCAAGTTCTTCTAAGACAGGCGCAATCATTTTGCATGGGCCACACCACTCGGCCCAGAAGTCTACTAATACAGGCGTTTGCGCATCCTTGATTACAGAATCAAAGTTGTCATTCGTCAGAGTTGTAATTTGGTCGCTCATTATGTCCTCGTTATGTTTCTTGTCTTAAGCAGTGAGGTTTTCAGCCGCGTCGATCGCGGAGTATGTGAGTATACAGTCTGCACCGGCACGTACCATTGATTCGAGACTTTCCATCATGACAGCCTTGCCGTCAATCCATCCGTTCTGATGTGCAGCCTGAATCATCGCGTATTCGCCACTGACTTGATACACGGCAACTGGGACTTTAAAGGTCGTTTTAATCCGCTGAACGATATCAAGATATGGAAGTCCAGGCTTAATCATGACGATATCTGCACCTTCGTACAGGTCTTCGGCCACCTCGTGGAGTGCTTCATCACTATTGGATGGATCCATTTGATAGGTCCGTTTGTCTTTTTTACCCAGGTTTGTGCTGGATCCAACGGCATCTCGGAATGGCCCATAAAACGCACTCGCATACTTTGCAGAATAGGCAAGAATCCGAGTATGGATGTGATCTTCGTCTTCGAGTGCATCACGAATGAGGCCGATACGTCCGTCCATCATGTCACTAGGGGCCACAATATCAGCGCCCGCTTCGGCATGAGAAAGTGCTTGTTGAACTAACACCTCACATGTTTCATCGTTTAAGACATAACCTGATGCATCAATTAAGCCGTCTTGCCCATGTGTCGTGTAGGGATCCAGTGCAACATCCGTAATGACGCCGAGATCTGGAAGTTCGGATTTGAGCGCGCGAACTGCACGTTGCACCAAGCCATCAGGATTATATGCTTCGCGACCATCCTCGGTTTTGTTGTCACGAACAACAGGGAAAAGTGCAACCGCTGGGATACCAAGGGTATGCGCTCGTTCGGCTTGCTTGAGCATCAAGTCAATCGATAGGCGATCAACGCCGGGCATCGAGTTCACAGACTCTCGTTGGTTGTGCCCATCGAGGACGAACATCGGATAAATCAAGTGTGATGTTGTGAGCGTATTCTCCCGTACGAGCGCTCGAGAAAACGCATCACGTCGATTGCGGCGCAGTCGTCGCGTTGGATAGCCGACAGGAAAAATTTCCGTCATCGTGGACCTCTTTGGATGAAATCTATTGAGATGCCCATAGGGTATCTGAATTACTATGGAGTTTCGCGTCTTTCAGCGAAGCAGGTATTTGAAACTTGATTGGAATCAGCGTGAAACGAATCGGATGGTTTATCGGTGCGGCTGTGTTCGGTCTTGTGATCTGGTTCGGTAGCGATTTCTTGCACGCTGAAGATCTGCTTTCGCGATACTCGGAATTTAAAATAGTGATAGAAAATCACTACGCTCGGTCTCTTTCCGTCTTTTTTCTCGCATATGTCGTATCTGTCAGTTTGTCCTTACCGATTGCATCATTACTGACACTGATGGGTGCTGCGTTATTCGGTTGGGTTGCGCTTCCGATGATTGTGCTGAGTGCGACCACAGGTGCGATGGTCATTTTTCTGCTGGCTTCGACGTTTGCGCGTCAGTTTTTTTCACAGCGTGCGGGAGGTGTGGTTGAGACGGTGCAAGAGACCTTTCATAGAAGCCCCATCCGCTGGCTTTTGACAATGCGATTGATTCCATTTTTCCCATTTTGGTTGGTGAACATCATTCCAGCGCTATTAGGGATGAAGGTACGTGCGTACGCGTTCGCGACGGCGGTTGGCATTATCCCAGGGACTGCTATTTATGTGGGTGTTGGGAAGGGCCTGGATACTGTGTTGGAGCAGGGGTTGAGGCCGCAGTGGAATTTAATAGAGCATCCTGAAGTCTGGTTGCCGCTCGTTTTGCTTGGTGCTTTTTCTGCCGCATCTGCTTTGATTTCAAACCGTTTTAAAGAAGAGGTTCATTGATGATTTGTCGACTCATCGTTACCACTTGGCTGCTTGCCATTGTTCAGATCGTCCAGGCCGCTGATTGGCAGGCAGTAGAGGCCGATGCGAAGGGGCAGACGGTGTATTTTTATGCGTGGGGCGGTTCGTCAACGATTAACCAATACATCGAGCGTTGGGCGCAAATCGCCGAAGAACTCCATGATGTCAAAGTTGAACACGTTAAGGTGGACGATATCTCTGTGGCAATTCAGGGCATACAAACGGCAAAACGTGTCGGTCGATCAGATCAAGGCTCAGTCGATGTCATGTGGATCAATGGTGAGAACTTTGCTCGGATGAAGCGCGATGGATTGTTGGGAGCTCCATTCGTTGCCCATCTTCCATCATCGAAAGCGATTAATCTTGATGATCCGACGATTGCTGCTGATTTTTCGGTTCCGACAGACGGATTAGAGGCGCCATGGGGTCGTGCCCAACTGGTATTTATTTACGATCAATCGCGTCTTTCTCAGCCACCGAAGTCGATGGATGCACTGCTCAACCATGCGAAAACTAATCCGGGGCGTGTGACCTATCCTGAGCCGCCCAATTTTCACGGAACGACATTCTTAAAACAGGTTCTTTGGGAAACCACCGAGCACCAAGATTGGCTAAAGGAGCCTTATTCAGAAGCGCGATTTGAGCGAGTGACTTCACCCATGTGGAGATACCTCGACTCCCTACACCCGCATTTATGGCGTGAAGGGAGAGAGTTTCCTGATTCGGCAGAAGTGATGATGGATTTGTTTGCCGATGGTATTTTGGACATCGCACTGAGCTTTAATCCCAATGATGCGTCACAACGTATTCTCGATGGTCGCTTTGCTCCATCTGTTAGAACCTATATCCATGAGATGGGCACGGTCGGAAATACGCATTTCCTGGCGATCCCGTTTAATGCAGATGCGCGCGCAGGGGCATTGGTGTGGATCAATCTCCTGTTAACGCCAGAAGCACAGGCCGAAAAGGCGGATCCATCGGTCTGGGGTGATCCGACGGTGATAGATGTGTCTCGATTGGGTGCTCAAGATCAGGAGCTGTTTCGTTCTCTCGAGTTAGGTCCTGCGACCTTATCAGCGACGGATCGCGGGATTCCGTTATCAGAGCCACACGCCACTTGGGTTGAGCCAATAGAGCGTGCATGGAAAGAACGTTATTTTGGGAAGGCTCGGTGAATTGGATTGAACGCGCTTTCGTTCTTATTCTGATTGCTCCCCTTATTGGGTTATTGGATGACGCATTCGGTCGTTATTCAGGTGCTTCTTGGACCTTAGGTCTGGAGCGTTTGTTCAGTGAGCCCGCTCTGTTTGAATCGTTAATACTCTCGGTATGGGTTGCAAGCGTTTCGGTTGTTATCTCGTTATTCATTGCACGTGCTATTTCCGTCAAAACGGTCCAAGTGGATGATTCGCAGTTATGGCGAAGTGTGTTGCTTGCGATTCCACATAGTGCACTTGCCCTTGGTCTCTTGTTGGCACTGTCTGCCGGTGGCGTCGGTTGGCGTTGGATTTCAGTGATTTTTGAGCTTCCACTCGATCAGCAATATTTATTTCCCAGAGATCCTTGGGGAATCGGTGTGATTGTGTCACTCGTGATTAAAGAAAGTGCCTTTTTGATTGCGATTGCGATACCCATCACCAAACGTCTCCCGCTACGTTCCTATCAAGTCGTTGCGCGTCAGGCCGGTCTGACTCAAATCCAGTGCCACCATCAACTCATTTGGCCTCAGGCCATCCGGTTGATGTGGCCGGCAATTTTTGTTGTGTTTGTTTTCGGTTTGACGAATCTGGAGGTGAGTCTGATTCTGGGCCCGGATCAGCCGCAGTTAATCGGTGTTCGCTTATTTCAGTTACTGACTGATCCTGATGCGCTCAACCGACAGGCGGGTGCGATTGGGTTACTCATCCTGTTGGTTGGACTCGTTGCCGTGTGGGCCGTGTTTTATCGATCGGTACGTGCGCGCGTTACGGATCGCCTCTCTGGCGCAATCGCCTTGACTCACTGGGCGACTGTGCTGCGATGGACTGTTATTGCTGTTTTTTGTCTATCGATTGTGAGTTTACTGATGTGGTCTGTGACCATGCGCTGGAGTGTTTTTGAACCGCTACCACATGTTTCATTGGCTGCTTTAACACGCTTAAAGAGCTTGGAGTCTCCGGTCTGGACGTCGCTATCTATCGGTCTTGCTACAGGTGTCATCGCCATAATTTTGGCCGTGTGTATTCTTGAGTACCTTGTGTCAAGAGGGCAGAAACGATTGCACTGGGTTTGGTGGGCATTTCTTTGGTTGCCGGCACTTCCAATGGCATCGGGCCTGCTTGCATGGATTTATTTTTTTGGAGGAAGCCCAGGTCTTTGGCCGGTGGTGCTAGGTCATACATTGATCGCGCTTCCCTATGTGATGATTGTGATGAGTGATAGTTGGTTTGATCGTGATCGGCGTCATGACATGTTGTTGAAACAGGCGGGTTTGCCAGTGGTACGACGTATACTCATCATTTGGATGCCCCGACACAGTCGATTACTGGTCTTGGCTTTCGCGCTCGCATTTTCTGTGAGTTGTGCTCTGTATACCCAAACAATCCTACTTGGTGGCGGCCGTGTTGAAACATTGATGACTGAGTTGATGGTCACGGTCAGTGGAGAGCGGAGATTGGCTGCTTTGACGGGACTGGCAAATTTGCTGTTACCACTCATTGCTTTTGCGCTTGCGCTATGGGTTAACCGGTTGTCGTGGAGTCATCGTGCTGGGATGCAAGGAGAGGGCTATGCTGATTTTCGATGAGGTTACCGTTACGCGGTCCGGTCAGAGACTCTTTCAGCCGGTATCGTTTGCGCTTGAGCCCGGAGAGATTATGACACTCCAAGGCGAGTCAGGCCTTGGCAAATCGACGCTGTTGCATGCGCTCATCGCAGAGGAGCCTGGAGTCGAGATATCCGGTCAAATCACCATTGATGGCACCCCAATGGATCCCGTAACTCGGCTTAGTGCTGGATCACAGACCGTCTTTCAAGAGCCATTACTTTTCCCCCACTTATCAGTTGGCGCAAACATTGAGCTATCGATGTATCGGCTACCGAGCGCGTCTCATCGGATGCGTGTTAATCAATTATTGAACGACCTCGGTTTGGGCGGAATGGCCACGCAGGATCCATTTCAATTATCGCGCGGCCAGATGATGCGGGTTGCCGTCGCCCGAGCTTTAGCGCCACATCCTCGGATTCTCTTTCTTGATGAGCCTTTAAGCGCACTTGATTCAGAGACTCGTGACCAGGTGAAACATCGTATTTTTAAGCAAGTACACGAAGATGGCACATATGGGATTTTAGTAACGCACCATCCCGAAGATCGTCCACAAGGAGGAGGTATGGTGTGCTTGATGCGTTGATTGTTAAACACCTTAAAGAGCCATTGAGACGAATCGCTCGACCACTTGCAAAAGCCAACCTGACCGCGACGCAGTTGACGTTGGCAGGTGCCTTGAGTGGGCTCTTGGCAGCAGTTGCAATCATGTTTGATGCGTTGATTGCTGCAGTGATTTTCTTTGGTATGAATCGCGTATTGGATGGATTGGATGGTGCTCTTGCACGAATCCAAGGTCCAACTGAACGGGGTGCTTTTCTCGATATCACCTGTGATTTTTTGGTCTACAGCGCGATTCCTTTGGCATTCGCGATTCGCGATCCGAGTGTCAGTTTAGCTGCTGCATTTTTATTATTTAGTTTTGTTGGAACCGGTTCGAGTTTTCTTGCGTTCTCCATTTTTGCCGCTCGTCATGGCTTGTCGAACCAGGCGCTTAAAGACAAGTCGATCTACTACTTGCAAGGTCTCACCGAAGGCTTTGAAACCACTGTAGTTTTGCTATTGATGTGCCTAGTTCCTGAATGGTTTGAGGGGCTTGCATGGGGATTTGGTGCACTGTGTTTATTGACCACTGGTTCGCGGATTATCGAGGGAAATCGAGTCTTACGTGGCATTTCAACCCCAGAGCCTGATAGGCTTTCGGAAACTAATTAAGGAGTATGTATGAAATCATTGTTTCGGGGCGCTCTAATCGCGTCTTTGCTCGCGACTCCAGCGCTTGCGAATGAACCCTCAACAGATTTAGAAAAATTAAGCTACAGCCTTGGGATCATTCTTGGCGAGCGTATTCAAAATGATTTTGGTGATCTTGACCCTCAATTTGTTCTTGAAGGATTGAAGGACTCAAAAGATCCAACAAATTGGAAATTGGACCGTCCAGCAATCAATAAAGCAGTCCAAGATGCGCAGACAAAGGTTCGCGCTGAACAGCAACGACAGGTAGAAGCAATGGCTGAAGCAAATCTCAAATCAGGTGAAGCCTTTTTGGCCGAAAATGCAAAAAAAGATGGTGTGACTGTGACCGCATCAGGGCTCCAATACAAAGTATTGGCTGAAGGCTCTGGAGATTCGCCAAAGGCCACTGATACTGTCAAAGTGCATTATGAAGGTCGTCTGATTTCAGGTGACGTATTTGATAGTTCAATCGCACGCGGTGAGCCAGTCAGTTTCCCTTTAAATGGCGTGATTCCTGGTTGGTCTGAAGGGGTTCAGTTGATGAAGGTTGGATCGAAATTCCAATTCACGATTCCATCAGCACTTGCGTATGGTCCTGCTGGTACAGGACCTATTCCGCCAAACTCAGTGCTTGTCTTTGACGTTGAGTTGTTGGAAATCAATCCAGCCAATTAATTAAGGCTGATTGATATAAGCATCAACGAAGGCATCGAAAGAGCCTTCGTTCGATGCTTCAATTTTTTCTTCGGCCGCAAGGCTATCCCGCGCTTCCTGTTGCAAGGCCTCTAATTTGTCTCCTGTCGGAGCGACGGTCTGCCAACTCTCGTGGTGCTGATTCGCTCGAGCCAAACCAAATTCTAAATGCCCGTCTTTGAGAACTGCTTGTTCGATTTCATCCGATAGCAGAGGGCAGGTTCCCTCGAGTCGTAAGCGCGCGTCATCCAATGCATCGGTGAAACTTTCGGTTTGAAAGGCCGAATTGAGTGCTTCTGCGACTGGATCGAGTGAACCCAGGAATTGAAGGCCTGCTTGCTTGAATGTCGAGTGATCATCAAATCGCTGGTCGAGGCGTCGACCAGCCCAACTCGCACGCGCATTGATGCCATTGATGGCAACACATTCCTCTGGTGAATTCAGGGGACTGTCTGCCAGCGCTGATGCCGTCATCAATAACGTGATGAGGGATGCTTCGTGCTCTGAGATACCGTTTCTTGCAAAAGGATTGAGATCAATAGCGCGGACTTCTAGGTACTCGACGCCACGATTGATGAGCGCGCGCACAGGCCGCTCGCCCGATTGCTGAACACGCTTAGGTCGAATACTTGAGTAATACTCATTTTCGATTTGTAGAACGGCAGTATTCAGTTGCTTAAATCCATGATCATCTTTCAGTCCTAAGCCCTCGTAGGTTGGCCATGGATGATGGACTGCTCTAGACAATGTATTGCAATACGTGTCTAGGTGATTAAAGCAGATATTGATCGATTCTTGTGCAGCAGACTGGTACCCAAGGTCGCTCATGCGAAGACTCGTTGCGCCCTCTGCAAGGCGTGTGCGACCAGATACTTTAAATCGGTCTGTGGCGAGCAGGCGGAAACTCTCATCAACCGATGGACTTGATCCGGTCAACAACATGATGAGCCATTGGATACGGCGAAAATTACGAATGGTCTGAAAGTACCCGTTATCACGAATTAAACGGCTATCTGTGCCATCAGGATGGCCATCGAGAGTGGCTTTCCAAGACCAGAAATCATCACTAAATGAGAGATTAAAGTGCACCCCAGCAATGGTTTGCATTTGCCGGCCATAACGAAATCCGAGTCCTCGACGGTACACAGTTTTCAGCCGCCCGATGTGTGATTCGCCGTAGTAGGCTAACGGAATATCTGCATCTGAATCGGGTAACTGACAGGGCATCGATAATGGCCAGATGCGCTCATGGCCAAGCACGGTGCTCGCAAACGCATGGAGTTCTTCGAGTTCTTGGATAGCTGCTTGTGGCGATGCATGTGTTCCAGTCACAAACTCCAATAACGCTTCAGAATAGTCGGTCGTAATATGAGGATGCGTGAGTGCAGAGCCAAGCGCCTTTGGGTGTGGTGTTTGCGCAAGTTTGCCGGTCTCGCGATCGACGCGCAGGCCCTCTTTTTCGAGACCAAATCGCATTCCGGTGAGATGTTGGCTTAACATCTCTAAATGAGATCCTTGGAGAATTCGCGGAGAGATTGTCGGTAGTTTTAGTTGCACTCAATTTCCAAGGCTTTTAGCCATCGCTCTGGGTCATTGGTCCGCTGTAATTCATCCCTGATAGCTTGGATCAAACGTGACTCGTTCGTTGTGTAATCGCTCGACTCTGGCCAGCGATCCTTGGGGTGCCATGGTCCGGCAGTTTCTGATTGTCCAGCCGGGACCGACAAACCGAGAGATCCAAAAGGCTCCCAGTCAGTACAGTAGTACATGCCTGTGATGACAGCACTTTCTTCGGATGCAGACAGTGGATCACCTTTGCCTGCCTGTCCACCATGCCACCCCGCATTCACCAGGAAGCAACGGGTGTCATGTGCCTCAAGGAGGTCTTCCAAAATGAATACATAGTCATCGAGATTTCTTGGTAACAACGTATCCATAAAGCCTGGCGTGAACCGGATATCGATTTCAGCTTGGCGTTCTTCGAGGGGTCCAAGGTGATTGCCATAGCCTAAAATGAACCATGCAAGGCACTGCTCTCGGGTAATTTTAGCCAGTGGCGGAAGCACACCAAGAGGGTCTGTGGTCAAAATCACAAGTTGGCTTGGCCCACGCGTATCAGACTCTTGTGTCGCATTGAGACGCGTCAGAGGCACAACCAGATGCGTTGGCGTATGAATCTCTGAATCAGTATCTGGATCCGCGAGAAGTGGCTCACGGTCGTTGCCGAGTGCGAGGTTTTCCGCGATCGTACCGAATCGGAGTGCCTCATCAAGGCTGATGGGTAAATTGTGATCTAGGTGAAGTCTGCAGCCGTCTGCGAGTCGATGTAATCCCTCATTTGACCAAGACAGTCCTCGGTCACCGATGAGTTGACCACAACGCAAAGCCCATGTCGTTTTTTGCGTCCCCGCTGGTCCGAGAAATAACGTGATCTCTCCATCACCTTGGGCAGCTGCCCCGTGTAAGGGCAGGGTGTCTTTTTCAGGGAGGAGTAAACCCAAAAGCGTCAGTAATGTGCGGCGCATTTCTCCAGTCGTTAGATCTCCGCCCATTAAAATTCGGCGTTTACCGACGTGAATCAAAATAACACCGCCGCCATCGCTTAAAATTTCTGCATCACCAAAGCTTGCGATCGGCGCCCAGATTAATTTCCACTCTGGTTTTTCGCGCGGATTGAACTCAGTCGGGATGTGGCATAAGTGATGACAGCTGATGGCATGCCAGGCACTGAGGGTTGTGATCTCAAGTGGGACGGCGATGTCTGCATCGACACCCATGTGCGCATGGATTCTGTAGCGATCGCGTTCCACCACATCGTCTTTAACACGCTCCCAGATTGATTTGAAAACGCCGCTATCAAGCAAGTGGAACTGAGCATCTGCACGAATGACGTCGCTGACGGACGGCTCATTGACAATAAATCGTTGAATGTCCGTGTTGCGCTCAGTTGACACAACCAAAGCGCCCTTGGCAGACAATTGGCCCTCGCCTAAAGCGAGCGCATGTTCAACGAGTTGGGCTAAGGTAAGGTCGTCGAAACGACTCGACCCATCGGTTTTCATTGTAACGTGTCAGACCTCGGTGGCTGATCAGAGAGTAGCCATTCTAAGTCAGCCTGATCATATTGGTATACCTGTCCGCAAAAATGGCAATCGACAGTCAATGAAGGTTGCTCGGCAAACAATTGTTTTAGTTCTATTTCGCCAAGTGCCCTGAGCGCTCGAGCAGAGCGTTCTTTTGAGCAAGAACAGCCGAATTCGATGTCCCACGGATCGAAACTTCGCGGATTGAGCTCATGAAATAGTTTATAGATCATGAGTGGACCAGCCTCTGAGGCAAGCTCTTGGTTAGTAATTGTGTCTGCCAGTGCCGAGAGGGTTTCCCAATTTGCGTGCCCTTGCAGTGTTTGGCCGCCCTCCTCTGGGATGCGCTGGATAAGAAGGCCTCCGACTGTCGATTGATCACTGGCTAGCCAGAGTTTGGTGTCGAGCTGTTCAGAATTTTGAAAGTAGTGATTGATGCATCCCGAGATTGAGCCTGATTCCAGGGGTACGATGCCCTGATACCGTTCACCCTGCCTTGGGTCGACCGTCACTGCGAGGTAGCCCGCTCCAAAAAAATCCTCGAACGTAATCGCGTCACCGACATCTTCCCATTGAGCTGTAGACCGAATGCGACCCTCGGAAGAACATTCTGCAACCATCATTGTGATCGGCCCAGAGCCTTTAATTTGCAGAATCATCTCGCCGTCAAATTTGAGCATGTGGGACAAAATGCAGGCAGCTGCAACCAGCTCTTCACATAATTTTTGAACGGACAAAGGCATGTTTTGATGATCAAGCATGTCGTTTTTTGTTTTGCTAAGACGCACAGTCATCAGTCGAGCATCTGGTGCTTCGTCACAGAGATAGCGACGGACTGCATCTTGGTCAGGTGTCAGATCAGTCATTAAAAATTCCCTTTAACTTTGTCATTTGGCGACGCTCTCGTTTGTTTGGACGGTGATCCGCAGGCTGAAATCCTGCGCGGGAAAATCGGTTTAAATCCCGTTCTGTTTCACGCTTTTGAATCGATGCTTCCGTTTCTTCGTAGAGAAGCTGTGCTTCCGATGCCGGGCGACGATCTTCTCGTACATCTCGAACGATGACGACCATATCGGTTTGCCCTCGCGAAATTTCAATCTCGATTCCAGGTGTCACCACTTTCGATGGCTTTGCTTTGACACCATCGATATGGATTTTCCCACCATCAATCGCATCGCGCGCGAGCCCGCGGGTTTTGAAAAAACGGGCTGCCCACAGCCACTTATCAAGCCGTACGCCGTCGCTCATTGTTGCCCTAAAGCCTCTAACTCAGGTAAGAGCACATCAAAGTCGTCGATACCCTGTTTCCATGTGGTGCGCGGTGGCTCGGATAAATTGGGATGTCTGATTTCCACAACCTCTCTGACGCCTGCACGATCCGCAGCGTCGAGAACTTTTGGTGAGTCATCCATGAATACAGCACGGCTCGGATCGATTGAATAGTCTTCAAATAAGGTAGTCCAAAAATCTGGATGTTCTTTAGCGACGCCGTATTGGTGACTTGAAACGATACCATCGACCAACCCGCCTAACGGAACCACATCGAGCTTTAGTTGAATGACGTCGGGGTGTGCATTGGTGGCAATTAGGGTTCTCAATGGCAAGGGTTTCAGAGCTGCGAGAAACTGTTGTGCATGGGGTCTAAAGCGAATGAGATGGGCGAGCTGTTTTTTTGCTTCAATCAGATCAATTCCAAAAAATTCAGCCCAATAGTCTGTGCAATACCATGCAAGGGTTCCCTCGTGCTTTTTTAGCTCTTGGTGAAATCGATGACGTATCTCTTCTTCCGATTCTCCCGTCAGGCTTGCCACAATTGAATGTACATTTTTTAACCAAAATGT
>RGHP01000071.1 GCA_010024125.1 Gammaproteobacteria bacterium
CCCGCACTTCCAGAGGAAGGCAGTCTCGAGCTCACCGAAGAGCTTGGAAGTGAGATCATCAGCGCGATGGGGCTTGAACACTACGAAGTCTCTGCATTTGCCAAACCGGGCGAAGAAGCCCGGCATAATTTGAATTACTGGGAGTTTGGTGATTATTTTGGGATTGGCGCAGGCGCACATGGAAAAATCACGACCGAACGTGGCGTGATTCGCACGCAACGAACAAGGCAACCATCCAATTACCTCTCTCGCACTGATTTTCACGCAACCGAACATCCTCTGTCAGATGGACATCTCGGCGCTGAATGTTTGATGAATGGCCTTCGATTGAAATCAGGGATTTCGTATGCGTGTTTTCAAGAGAGAACCGGACTGGATCCAGTTGAATTTCGGTCAACACATTTGATAGAGGCCGATCGCCTGGACTTGCTGACACCCGGACGCTTTCAGACCTCTGAACTTGGCTGGCGCCACCTCAATCATATTTTAGAGATGCTGATCTGAGGCCTTTCGCTCATACACCAGATCAAAGACGTCATGTCCCAACCGCTCCCCGCGGGTCTCAAACTTGGTGATCGGCCGGCGTTCAGGACGTGGAACAAAATCCCCATCCTCGGATGTGTTATGCCAAGCAGCGCTTTGACTAAACATCTCGACCATCCACTCAGCATAGGGTGCCCAATCCGTTGCTAAATGGCAAAATCCGCCTAAACGCACGCGATGCGCCAGGAGATTGATGAAATCTGGTTGTATGATCCGTCGTTTGTGATGCCGCTTTTTATGCCACGGATCTGGGAAATAAATTTGGACGCCTTCCAGTGACTGAGGTCCTAGTCCGTCCGACAGCACTTCGACAGCATCTTCGCAGATCACACGAAGGTTGGTGACACCTGCCTTCTTGGCTTCGTTCATCAAGCGGCCGACACCAGGCTTGTGAACCTCCACACCAATAAAATCGCGCTCGGGTTCATTCAACGCTTGGTTTAACAATGAATCACCCATGCCAAAACCGATTTCAAATACGATCGGAGCATCGCGTCCAAATGTCTTCTGAAGATCGAGGCGGTGATGATTACACACAAGTCCATACTCATCCCACAGGGTTTGGTAGGCCTTATCTTGCGCATCGGTCATGCGGCCTGCGCGGAGCACAAAACTCCGGATTGTCCGTTTCTTCGTTTCTTCGATCATTCAATCAAACCAGTTTCAGGGCTTGATGCATCCGCATAACGCTTTCTCGGCATCCGTCCCGCTTCATAAGCAAGGCGCCCACTTTCGATGGCAAGCCGCATCGCTCGGGCCATTTTGACCGGATCTTTCGCTTCAGCAATCGCTGTATTCATCAAAACCCCTTCACAACCGAGCTCCATGGCCACAGTCGCATCCGATGCTGTTCCTACCCCAGCATCGACAATCACAGGCACTTTCAAATTATCGAGAATTTCGCGGATATTGTATGGGTTCTGTAAACCAAGCCCTGAACCAATCGGTGCACCAAGTGGCATCACAGCGACGCAACCAATCGCTTCAAGTTCAAGCGCAATCAATGGGTCATCCGATGTGTACACCATCACTTCAAAGCCATCGTCAACAAGCGTGCGAGCAGCGCTCAATGTTTCGACAACATCTGGATACAATGTCCGTGACTTTGAAATGACCTCAAGCTTTACAAGGTTATGGCCATCCAATAATTCACGCGCAAGCCGACAAGTCCGTACCGCATCGTCTGCCGTATGGCAGCCGGCAGTGTTTGGTAACAGTGTGTAGCGATCAGGAGAGATCACATCCAGTAGGTTAGGTTCGTTTGGGTTTTGGCCTAAATTGGTCCGGCGAACTGCCATGGTGACCACGTCAGCACCACTTGCCCCAATTGCACGGCCTGTCTCATCCAAATCACGATATTTTCCCGTGCCCACGAGCAACCGGGATTTCAACGTGTATGAACCGACTTGAATTGTGTCTGTCACTTAACCTCCTCCAATGGCATGTACGATCTCAAGTACATCACCATCCTCTAGTATGACTTCGGAAAATTGCGATTTCGGGACAATGTCACCATTACGCTCAACGGCAATTCGGCGACCCAATAGGGATTTATCAGACAGATAACCCTCAAGACTTTGTGGCTCGATTATCTCCATCTCACCATTCACCGATATTTGCATGTGTGTTCCTTGAATAAAAAAGGCCGCGTGAGCGGCCTTTTTCGAAAAACATCCGTTCGTTTAAGCAACGAGCGCCGTTTTTACCTTTTTCATCGCATTCTTCTCGAGCTGACGAATACGTTCCGCAGAGACATTATACTTACCAGCAAGCTCGTGCAGAGTAGCTTTTTCATCAGCTAACCAACGGCTCGCTAGAATATCTTTGCTACGGTCATCTAAGTCAGACAACGCTGAATACAGTCGATCCGTCGAATCTTGCGTCCAATCCCGCTTCTCTAAAATTTCAGCAGGATCAGCATCCGATGCTTCTAGATACTGAGCAGGTGATAGCGACAAATCATCGTCATCATCTGAATAGCCGTCGAATGCCATATCTTGCGCCGCAAGTCGGCCTTCCATTTGGCGAACGACGTCCTCACTCACACCGAGATCATCCGCAACACTTTTCACTTCAGCTGCAGTGAACCAAGCCAGTTTCTTCTTGGCACTTCTTAAGTTGAAGAACATCTTGCGTTGCGCTTTGGTGGTCGCCACTTTAACGATCCGCCAATTTCTCAAGATGTATTCGTGCATTTCAGCTTTAATCCAATGCACAGCGAAAGACACCAAGCGAACACCCATTTCAGGGTTGAAACGCTTTACAGCCTTCATCAGACCGACGTTGCCTTCTTGGATCAAGTCAGCCTGAGGCAGACCATATCCAGAATAGCTACGTGCAATGTGCACAACAAAGCGCAAATGCGACATAACTAATGAACGTGCGGCATCAAGATCGTTGTCATAATACAAACGATCAGCAATTTCTTTTTCTTCTTCCGCGGTCAAAATCGGAATCTGACTGACAGCCTGAATGTAGGCCTCAATCTGACCGCCTGGAAGTAACACTTCTACAGGTAAATTTGATTTTTTAGGCACAAAACACCTCGTTTCAGCTAGCTCATGCATATGTAACGTCGCCGACCTCCCTGTTTAGCCTTTCGTCTTAAGTATATAGACACTATAACTCTGTTTTAGTTCCACTGCGCCGAAAATCAACTGCGATTCACGCCCTTTTGTCATCAATGAAGGGCTCTCAATCGCCGATTCACAGCGCGCTCTGCACCAACCCAACTCGCTAGCACTGCAATTGACGCAACACCAATGAGTATCCGACCGTCCATGGGAATATTCTCAAGCCGCGTATCCAAGGCTTTCAAATTTGATGCGAGGACCGAGGACAATACCTCATTTAGGAAGGTAATCACAAGACATGCAATCAAACCCGCTAAAACACCAAGCAATGTTGCGCGATACAAATAGGGCCTTCTAATAAACCGACGTGACGCCCCTAGGAGGGTATACAGTTCGATCCGACGGCGATCATCCACAACATCGGCAGCGGCAACCAAGAACACAGCCATCAGTACCCCGATGACGGTAAGCGCTGACAAACCAATCCCCAAAAACCCAAGCATCTCAACTAGCGACGCGTATTGAATACGTGTCGATGGATAATATCGTAGTGATAGAACGCGCTGATCACCCGAGAGCGTCTCAATGATCTGATTTTCGCGCGCTTCAACTCCCTGTACAGAAAATCTCACTCTGAGCGCATCAGGTAATGGATTATTTGTCTTTAAATCCGCAATCGGTTCTAACCCGTCTTGCGCACTCAATTGCTCAAGTGCGGCACTTCTTGGTACGAAAACAATCTGGTCGGTATCCGACATTTCTGAGAGGGTACGTTCTAAATCGATTCGAGCCTCAACCTCTAGATTCTGCTTCAAAAAAACAATCGCTTCACTCTGCACAGCATCTTCGGGAACAAGGGAGGACATCCCAAGCCAGATCTGCGCGAGCCACCCTGGAATCGCCAACAAAATGCCAAGCAAACAAACCAAAACCACAAACTGAGTCAATCGATCCGAAGTGCGCTTCCAGGCATCATGAATCGCTTGCGTATGATCTAAGATCCAACGATTCATCGAGCTACTCCCATGCCATCAGAGACAAGGCAACCGTTCTCGATAACGAGTCGGCGAAATGGCAACGACTCAACAACTGCCCGTTCGTGCGTCGCAACCAAAATGGTGACGCCCAACTGTTGGAATTGGGTGAACATCCGCATCACTCGTGCCGACAGCTCTGGATCAAGGTTTCCTGTTGGCTCATCGGCGACCAAAAGAGCAGGACGATGCACGATGGCTCTCGCGATTCCAACACGTTGTTGCTGGCCACCTGAGAGTACACGCGGACTCGCATCCGCTTGATCTGAAAGGTCCACCCGAGACAACGCTGCATTCACTCGTTTTGGAATTTCTGATTCGCTGAATCCCGAAATTCGAAGTGGCAACGCGACATTATCGTAGACGGATAAGTCGTCTTCCAAATTCGGGTCTTGAAAGACCACGCCAACACGTCGTCGATAACGCGCAAGCTTCTCGCCTGACAACGTTGATAAATCAGTGCCTGCAACGCGAACAACACCGGATGATGCGGTCTCTAAACCCAAAATCAGGCGGAGTAATGTCGACTTACCGGCTCCAGAGTGGCCCGTCAAAAACGCCATCTCACCGGGCGCCAAACGGAAATTCACATCAGAGAGCGCTTGCCGTTGGCCATCGTATACTTTGGCGACGCTCTCAAATTCAATCACTCAGAAGTCTCCGCGAACATTGCATCGACGAATGCTGTTGCATCAAATGCCCGTAAGTCTTCAGCTTTTTCTCCAAGACCTACATAACGGATCGGTAGACCAAATTCACGGGACAGCGCAAACACAATGCCGCCCTTTGCTGTGCCATCGAGCTTTGTTAAAACCAATCCGGTCGGCTGAATGGCTTTCGAAAATTCACGCGCTTGGCTGATGGCATTTTGGCCTGTGCCTGCATCCAAGACGAGAAGCACCTCATGTGGCGCACCGATATCGAGCTTTCCAAGCACTCGGCCAATCTTTTCCAGCTCATTCATTAAATTCGCTTTATTTTGAAGACGTCCCGCGGTATCGGCCAAAACGATGTCTGTACCCCGCGCTTTCGCTGATTCGCACGCGTCAAAGAGAACCGACGCTGAATCTGCGCCCGTGTCTTGAGCAATCACAGGAACACCATTGCGTTCGCCCCAAGTTTTTAACTGCTCAACTGCTGCTGCACGGAATGTATCGCCCGCCGCAAGCAAGACAGAGCGACCATCTGCTTGATACCGATGCGCGAGCTTGCCAATGGTGGTCGTTTTACCAACGCCATTAACGCCAATCATCAAAATCACATGCGGCGTATTTGAACCCTCATCCACAGTCACTTCAGATGCGTTGAGTGTTGATGCCAAAATGTCCTTCAGAAGCTTGAGTAACCCCTCGGGGTCTGACACACCTTCTTGCTTCGAGCGTTCCTCAAGCGTCTCCAAAACCCAGTCAGTGGTATCAACACCAACATCAGACGATAGAAGAATCGCCTCAAGATCTTCACGGATCTCTTCATCAAAACCACCGCTGAACAGGTTCTTCAGGCTACTTGATAACTGAGACCGTGAACGTGAAAGGGCTTTAAAAAAACTGACAGGCTCGGCAACTTCAACAGTTGCGGGAGCATGATTCGTCGATTCTGGCGCATTATCCTGCGTCTGCTTAGGCTCTTCTGACGCCGCTTTTTTCCGTCCGAATACAAACCAAGCAACGAGCGCAACGAATACGGCGACGCCAACAAGCAAAAGTGGATCGAATGTCATGGCAATTGGAAATCCTAAAAATCGTGAGTCGAGATGATAGCATTTGCAGATGAAAAGAGAGATGAACAAACGCAAAGGTCAGGCCGGTGTTCGTATTATCGGGGGCTCACTCAAGCGCTCTAAAATCGAGGTTTTAGAGCGCGATGGCCTGAGGCCAACTCCCGATCGAGTGCGCGAAACCCTGTTCAATTGGCTGATGCCAGCGATTCCTGGCGCGACAGTCATTGATTGTTTTGCGGGAAGCGGTGTGCTCGGCCTCGAGGCATTGTCCCGAGGTGCATCACGATGCACTTTCTTCGAAAAAGATGGGGTAGTCGCCAAACAGATTGAGCACAACGTCGCGCGCTTCCAGCTCAATTCCCAAGCAATAATTACCTGCGCGGATGTATTCCATGCACCCAAAGATTTGTTCACAGAAGCCGATATCATCTTTGCAGATCCTCCATTCCACCAAGGGATGAGTCAGGACTTTCTGACTTGGATTCGCGATAAAGTTCAGCCAGACTCTCGTCTCGTCATCGAATGCGAACGAGATCAGGACTTGGATCTTCAGGGATTCGAGGTAATCAGGGAATTGAAAGCAGGCATCGACTGGCTGCGTTTATTGAGACCAACACCATGACTATTGCCGTCTATCCGGGAACATTTGATCCAATTACAAATGGACACGTCCACGTTGTTGAGCGGGCTGCCCGCATTTTTGATCGAGTCATTGTGGGAGTCGCTGGATCGACGCACAAAACGCCAACATTTGATCTTGAAACACGAGTGAGCCTCGCTGAACAGTCACTTGGTCATCTCGATAATGTCGAAATTCGTGGTTTTCACACACTGTTGGCAAACTTCGCCCAAGCAGTCGGAGCGCGAGTTCTACTTCGTGGTTTACGCGCTGTTGCAGACTATGAGTACGAACTCCAACTCGCTAACCTAAATAAACAACTCGCACCGGAACTGGAAAGTCTGTTTTTAACACCTGTCGAGCATTACAGCTTTATTTCATCGACGCTGGTTAAAGAGGTGGCTCGACTCGATGGTCAGGTCGAGGCGTTTGTACCGCAACCAGTCGCTACCGCCTTAAAAAATCATTTCAATCGCTAGCGCTGGCAGTGGCTACAGAAGTAGCTATTGCGACCACCAATCACCCGACTTTGAATCAATGCATCACATTGATGGCAACGCTCGCCATCGCGTCCATAGACTGACAATGTTTGTTGAAAATAGCCTGGCTCCCCTTGGCCATTCACAAAATCACGTAGCGTTGTACCACCTGACTCAATCGCACGCGCCAAGACCTTTTTGATTTCTTCAGCCAACACTCGATACCGGTCTTTTGAAATTCGATTTGCAGCGCGCGAAGGATGAATTCCAGAAAGAAAAAGTGACTCAGATGCGTAGATGTTACCAACGCCAACGACGACAGGATTGGTCATGATGAACGACTTCACTGCAATACTTCGTCGTCTTGATTGCTCATACAACCACTCACCATTGAAAGCATCTGATAACGGTTCAGGGCCCAAATGATCGATCAACTGCTTCGCTCGATCAGAATCTGCCCACAACAAACAACCGAATCGGCGCGGATCATGGTATCGAAGCTCCAAATCACCTACACCAATCTGCACGTGATCATGAGTTTTCAACGGAGTATTTGGATCAACCAAACGAAACGAGCCGCTCATGCCTAGATGGGCCAGGATTTGAGTATGCT
>RGHP01000072.1 GCA_010024125.1 Gammaproteobacteria bacterium
TTCGTCTCAGCGGCTAACTTTTTCATGGTGTTAACCACGTTGATCGCTGACATATGAACTCTCAACGGAGCGAGCATTTTCTTCATTGGTTGAGAAAGCGCCTCATACGCCAACACAGAGTTGTACCAATGGGTGTCGCCACCGTAGGGTGGAATCTCAACACCATGCAAAATACTGACAGACGGAGGCTCGGCCAAAAACGGTGAGTCAGTATGCCACCCGCTACCAAAAATCATTTTTGAGCGTGTCGTGGCCTCCTTGACGACCGGCTGTATTTCGGGGTGGCCTGGCATTCCCTTGGTGTAGGCGTCGGTACCAAATTCTCCAAAACGTTGCGTCAGTCTCTCTTGATCCTCAAGCGACAGCCTCTGATCTCTCAAATAAATCATCTTGTGGTGATAAAGAGCGTTAGCGAGTTCCTCAAACTGAGCATCAGACAACTCGTGCAGCTGCACGTCGAGGATCTCACCACCCATCGACGACGCCAAGGGCCGAGAGCGCAATGATTTACCTTCGAACGGAATGTTACGGTACGGTTGTTCCAAATCGACCACATCAACCATATATATCTTCCTCGGAAACCAAATTTCTTCCCAACAAGAGTCGCTCGTCACTACTCTAAACTTGGACGCATCATACTACGTCACCGTCAACCGGGCCGTTACTGTTGATGAAACTTTGGTATGACCACAAAACCAAAAACATCACCAATGATCAATCTATGCCCGGTAGAACGAGCGAGGGCTCTCGTCCATCGCCTCAGCCATCAGCACAGACAGCTCCTCAAGAAGCGTGGCCTTCAAATCAACACTGGCTGCGTCTTCCCAGAGGTTTGAGAGATGCGACGGGTCCAAACCGCTGTCGTATAGCTCTCCGTAACCCTCTCCCGCAAACACGGTCAATCGGCCGTCTTTGCGGTACACGGTGCGGGTCCTGGCCGGCTTGGTGAGACCAAGTCTTGGCACGTTGTCATTGAACTCGATGAGCAATGAGTCCCGACCACCTTTATTCGCCACATCATCCAGCAGGTCACGTCCCTGCAACCCGAAGTACGGCTCCACACCCGCACGACCCAGGATTGTCGGCGCGAAGTCGATTGATGAACCCAGTACATCGGTCTCACCACGCGACCCGATCGGGTCAGACCAAATCATCGGCACATGATGTAGGTTTTGTCGTAACCAGGGCCCCTTCAGCAGCAAGTTGCCATCACCCATGTAGTCGCCGTGATCTGAGGTGAATAGGATTACCGTGTTGTCTGATAAGCCTTGGAACTCGAGTTGATCAACAATCGACCCCACCGCGTCGTCGATCATCTCAAGCATCCCCGCCGAGAGCGCCATCGCTTCAAGACACTGACGGTCTGTTGCCGCGAACGCCTCCTGTGGGGTGTCAGCGACCCCGCCGGCCTTGAACCGTTCGTGAGCAAACGCTAACGGGGGCGCCAGTGTCCTGAATGCTGATATCGGAGTCGCCAGCGAGAACTGTTCGGGCTGGTAACGATCCCAGTACTTGCCTGGCGGGTTAAACGGATGATGAGGGTCCGGGAACGACACGAAAAGAAAGAACGGATCGGTTTGTTCTTTTCTTTGTTTAAGCCAGTCAATGGTTTGATTCTCAATGTAGCGGGTTGGGTACAACTCCTCCGGCATGATGGTCCGACAGGCCTGAGGCACCGAGTAGTTATGCCCAAACTGCTCATTCGGGTCTCTGAGGCGTTTCCATTCCGGTGTTTGCTTCCTTAGCCACTGTAGGTAGTGACCCCCGCACTCGATACCGTGTCCCGTGACCATGTCGACGTGTCTGAACCCGTAGTAAGAGTCCGGGAACTGGAACCTTTCGTCGGGCTCATAATGCACCGGACACTCAAGATCCAGGCCAGCAAAGTCATGTTTCCAGGCCTCGTTATCTTGCCCGTCGGGCGACTTATCCTTTAACCGTTTGGCCGGGATACCTGTAAAAGGTTGCAGGTGTGACTTCCCGATGGCTGCAGTGTCATACCCAGCATCGGCAAGAGTCTCAACGAACGTTCTCGCGTCGTTACTGAGCGCACACCCGTTGTATTTCAATCCGTGCACGCTCGGATAGCGGCCGGTTAGGATCGATGCCCGATTGGGCATACACACCGGGGACGCGGTATGAAACTCTCTAAACCGGACCCCTCGCTCCGCGAGCCGATCGATGTTTGGCGTCCTCACGACTGGATGCCCCGCGCAACTGAGCCAACTGGCGCAGTGCTGATCAGTCACGATCATTACAAAGTTGGGCTTGGCCATCATTCGCACACTCCTAGTGTTTCTCAGGCTCTGGGAACGCGATGGGTTTTCCGTTTAAGTCCGCTCAATCCAATCATCAATCAGGGTTGCGACGATATCAGGACATTCAAACGGGAGAAAATGACCCGCCCGCTTGACGACTTCTAGTCGTGAACCGGTCAACTTGTCTGAAATCTCAACGTGCAGGCTGGGAGGGCTCCAACGGTCCTCTTCGCCCACCAGCAATAGGGTCGGACACCGGATCTCTTTTAGATATGCCTCAGCGTTGGGCCGGTCTAGTAGAGCCTGAATTTGTTGTTCGTGTGAATCAGGAGTTTCGTGAAGGACCATGTCCTCTAGCTCCTTGAACCTCTCATTTTCATCAAAGCCTTCCGCGACCATTGGTAGTAACCACGAGTCCAGCAGGCTATGCATACCTCGCGCATAGGCACCTTTAACGCGTTGAGACCTGCCATCTCGCTCTTTCTCCGTCACCGTACCGTCCACGGCAAAGTCCGCCAGTATCATTCCTGCGATGCGGCTGCGGTCGAATGCCCATGACTCCAATGCGATCCGCGCACCCATCGAGTGCCCAAACAAAACCACCGGACCTCCGGTGACACTGAGCACCTCCTGACCCCAACGCGTCAACGAGCCAGGGTCAGAGCGCACGAAATCGAACCATTCAAATTGCGGTAGCGCCGTTTTTATACCCGAAAAAACACGGGCGTCCGAGAGAAGGCCCGGAATCGCAATAATCTTTGTCATTGATTGAAACCTGTTTAACCAATCCCGAAGTTTACGCGAATCAGTCCAGAACTTTTTGGTCCCAAGTGATAACGAAACCATATCGGATGAGGCTGAGATAGATATGGCTCTTGGTTGACTTCACCTGAAAACTGACCTGTACTGACCAAACAATAATAAAATCAGGAGGATATTCATGATTAAGCAGATGTTCAAAGTGTCTCTGTTGGCAGTGAGCCTGAGCGCGGCATCATTTAGCTACGCGGATGCTGTTTCAGATTTCTATCAAGGAAAAACAGTGTCGGTAGTGTCTCCATCCGGAGTTGGTGGTTCGATTTACAAGTACGCGCTACTCGTCTCCAACCACATCGGCCGACACATCCCAGGTAACCCTGAGGTTGTGGTCGAAGATCGCGGCGGCGGCGGCGGTAAAAAGGCTGCCAATTATGTGCAAAACGCTGCGCCCAAGTCAGGGGTTGTGATCGCTGAACTACACCCTTCCTCATTGGTCGTACCATTGATCGTGGATAAACCCCAGTTTGATTTCAGTAAGGTCAACTGGCTCGGCTCAATCGCTGTCCGTCCATACGTGGGAGTAGTCTGGAACACTGTCAAAGATGACAGGCTCGAAAAAATGACCGGTAAAGAGGTAACGTTTGCATCATCCGGTGTCGGTGGTAGCTCGTACCAGTATCCATTCTTCTTGGCGCAGATCACGGGTGCGAAATTGAAAGTCATCCCTGGCTACAAGAGCGGTGGCAAGATGAATATCGCCATGGAGGCCGGCGAAGTCGATGGTCGTGGTAACTACTACGAGGGATTCTTGTCGACGAACCCTGACTGGGTGAGAGACGGTAAGATCAAGTACGTGTTCAGGATGGGTGACGACCACCCAGATCTGATGGATGTTCCTCAGGCGTCTGATTACATGAAAACTGAGGCACAGAAGCAGATGCTCAACTTCCTCGAAGGACCACTGAAGATCGGCCAGGCGTTTTACGTTCACGGCGAGGTTCCAGCTGATCGCTTGGCAGCGCTGCGGAAGGCGTTCGTGGATATGATCAACGATCCGGTTTTCCAGGAGGACGCGAAGAAGATGAAGCTGGTTATACGTACACGGACTCCGGACCAGGTCGCGGCGGCTGTTGAGACAGTCTACGCAACCCCGAAGCCGGTCGTTGACGAACTTCAGGCAATGTTTAAGAAATAAATCCAGTTCATCACCACCTGCTGACGCCGGTGGTGCATTCCTAGAAGATCTTGGTAATCCAATATTCTCGGGCTTCAGGGATAAGTTCACCCAACATCGCAGGCGGCCACGGGACTGATAAGATCACGTGGAACAACGCGAACGAGAATAGGAACAACAGCCCCGCACCCAGCAGGCTCGACCTCACCGTCTCCTTGCCCTGGAAAAACATGAGCCCAAACACAAGTATTGGTAACGAGAGGAGCATCCCGATAATCTGGGAAGAAATAAGGTATGCAATCGCCCAACCAAAGAACCCGAGCGCACGCGTCACGAGTTCGCTTGTAGAGACCCCCTCCAGACTTCCCTCAGAGTCGTTGCTTGGTTGCGTCATAACCCCTTTGATGGCCACACATAAGACCGCTAACCCACCGAGTGCCGATGCGACGATCGGAAACAACGAGGCAGCCTCTGACCACTCGGAGGCGGTGACAAAGGTGTAGACGAATATGATTCCGATTAGACCGGTGAAAAACATATCCGGCTTATTATTGCTCAGCAACGAAAGCTTAAGCGATTCGGTAGGTTTTTCTGTGCGAATGAGCCTCGAAAACACCCACTTAATTGGGTCCGCAAAAATAATGTACAGAGAGACGAGCAACAAGATCGCGACGACCGGTCTCAACATCCACTCAAAGTCATACCGCAGGACCGAAATAAATGTGTAACGCTCAACCAAAGCGCCCAACACGAACCCAAGGATCACGGGAGGACGCGGCCAACCCAATCGCTTCATCACAAAACCAAACGCACCCGCGAGGAGCATAACGTAGAGGTCACCCCAAGCCTTCTGACCCTGAAACGCCCCGACAAACGCGATCGCTAAAACAATCGGGACCAGTAGACTTGAGCGAACCAGCGCGAGCCTCGCGAGATATTTTGCGCTAAAAAAACAGATCCCGGCGGCGACAATGTTCGCGATAGCGACGCTCCACACGATTGCGTATGTGATTCCGAGGTTCGACGACAACATCTCGGGGCCTGGAACGATCCCGTGCACCGTAAACGCCCCAAGTAAAAGCGCCATAGACGCCGATCCAGGTACGCCGAAGGCGATCGTAGGCACAAGCGCGCCACCCTCTTTTGCATTATTCGAACTCTCAGACGCGATCACACCACGCACGTCACCTTTCCCGAACGTGTCTTTCGCGCCAGCCTCCGTTTTAGCTGCGTGTCCGTATGCTATCCAGTCGATGATCGCAGCACCGATACCAGGTACCGCCCCAAGTAATGCCCCTATCCAGGAACACCGTAGTACCAGCCACTTGTGCCGTAATACTTCAAGCAGACCCTCCCTCTGGCTAGATTCGACAGACTGGAACCGTTCTGTAACGACGGAAGATCGTCTGATCAATAGATCTGCAAGTTCCGGTATCGCAAACAGCCCAAGCGCGATCGGCACGACGGGAATTCCGTCCCATAAGTAGATTGTGTCGAAGGTCCAGCGAAGGACACCGTCCTGGGAGTCCTCGCCAATCATCGCGATCAACAACCCAAGAGCAACCGCAGCGACACCCTTGAATACGTTGCCTCCAGACAATGCCGCGACCAACGACAGTCCAAAAATGCAGAACGATAACAGCTCCGGTGTCCCGACCATTAAAATTAGAGGCCGCAGGATCGGGATACTGATCCCGAGCAGGAAGGCCCCGAATAGCCCCCCCAGTACCGACGCCGTGAACGCGGCACCGAACGCTTTACGGGCCTTGCCTTGCTTCGCCATCGGGTGACCGTCCAACACCGTCGCCGCCGACCCTACTGTGCCCGGGACACCAAAAAGAACCGCGGGAATCGTGTCAGAGGTTGTTGTAACCGACATCAGACCGATCAGCATGGCGACCGCCGCAAGCGGCTCCATGCTGTATGTGAAAGGCAGTAATAGAGACAGCCCGATCAATCCACTCAATCCAGGTATGACACCCAGCACGAGACCGAAAAGCACCCCAATCAGTAAGTACAGGAGGCGCAGCGGTTCGGCAATACTGACGATTGCCGAACCAGCCGCGTCTAGGAGAGAGACATCCATGATTACCCCTTCTTAGCCAGCGACCTCTCCGCCATTGACTCGGTTAGCTCACGCCCGTGGCGTGGGTCGATATGCACATCAACTAAGAACGGCTTTCCGCCTCGTACCACCTCAACCCCACGCGCGAGAGCCTGCTTAAGATCCTCGATAGAGCCTATCGGGCCAGCTGACTCTACGCCGAGCCCGTCGGCGATCTGCGAAATATTCGGCGCGGGGTGGTCGATGGTTTGCCCCACCCAACGATTTTCTGGGTCTCGACCGCGGTGGATAGCGACCCCCTCTTGATGGAGTTCGTCGTTATAGTAGCTTCTATTATTGGCGACGATGATCAGCACGGGGATGTTATAGCGAGCCGCGGTCCAGAACGCATTGACCCCCATCATACAGTCACCGTCACCGATCACCCCGACAACGAGGCGGTCTGAGTCCTTGAGTTTCAGTGCAGCACCGACGCACAGGCCGGGGCCAGAGCCTACGCCGCCCCCGCCGTCTTTACCGAGATATGAGAGCGGGTCACTGAACGGCCAATACTTCGTCGGCCAGGCGCGGGCCAGCGCGGCGAAGCTGACCTTTTGCGAACCAACGGCGACCGATAACTCACGTGCCACGTCAACAAGATTAAGATGGCCGCTAAATTCTGGGAACTCGGCAGCGCTCTCCAATTTCTCGGACAACTTCGGGCGAATCCCAAGTTCTCCAATTAACTCGCGAACCGTCTCGTCGGGATCAGCGACGATCAAAAGATCGGTCGGAGGCAGCTGGAATGTCTCTCGCCCCCACCCATTGTGTAAGTGCATGTCCTGGTTCACATGCACAACCTTGGCGGTGACGGGGTTGGCTCCAATTGCTTGACGCAGGACACCGCCCAGATCCACCCACCCTAAACTGACAATCAGATCAGCTGCTTGGATAGCCTCCCTGCCGGCCTTCCCCAGCTTATTGAACGGCTCACCCACGTGCCTAGGATGATTGCTTGGGACGACAGAATGCGTCTTGAGATCGGTCAGCATCTTCCCGTTGGTCTGCTCAACGAGAGAAATACGGTTGACCCAGTCCTGCTCATCAAAATTACATTTACCAATCAAAAACACTGGGTTATTTGCGTCTTGTACCAGTGCCGACAACCGGGATAGTGACTCTCTGCTGGGCCCCACTGCTGGCGCTGGTTGGAACCGTTCGACATCGGGGAACTCAAATTCACCCTCTAGCTCATCTTCCTGAATCGCCGCGTCTAGGCACACATAGGTAGGTCCTTTGGGCGCCGTGGCCGCTTGTTGCCAGGC
>RGHP01000073.1 GCA_010024125.1 Gammaproteobacteria bacterium
AATGCGATGACCTTGTCTTTTTGCAGTGGGCCGACGATGAATTCAGGTTGAGAGGATTGTCCAATGGCTATCAGCTCATCGCGAGACAGCTGTTCTGTGTCGATGATCTGGAGTGCAACCCCAATTTCAGAGTGCCGCTTTTGAAATTCGAATAATATTCCATCGCGGATGGCACGACCAGCATTTCCAAGATCACCCGACAAGGGCAGTAAAACAGTAACATCGAAGTCTTTAGGTGGCTCGACCGATGTCAGGAAATCGTAATCTTGTAGGTTTGCTTTCAGCAGTGGGTGCAATCGGTACTTTCTGAGCCACTGTTGTATGCCGTCGTCTGAGGGTACTTTTTTCAGAAGCAGAGCGTGAGCCATTCCGGCTAATAGATCGGTGCCAACACTCAAATCTTGAAGTATGCGCTCTGGAAGCTCTTCAAGCTCTCCAAGAATACGGCGTGACGCTGCATTCAGTGCATTATCTTCTAAATAACGCAGCCTTTCTGCGTCGAATCGCAGCGCCGCAATCGACATCCCAAGCTGTCGATAGGCTTGGCCTTTGATACGCAATACGTCAGCTCTCTGTTCTTTTGACAGAGATTTCGGATTAATCGTGTTGATGGTCAGAATGGCCAGCTCAGGCTCGTTCTGTGACAGTTTCTCAGATGCCGCTTCAATTGGATTCTTGAGAACTGGTGCTGATTCAACTGGAGGTTCCGCGATAATCGGAGTGACGACTCCTGGTTCGCCTGTTTCAACGGATACAGTTAATTCGGGCGAAGAGGGTATCACAGGTGTTTCATCAATCGGTTGAATTGAAGGCATCACCTTAAGAGGAGTAACTCCCAATTGCTCAGGCATTGCGGACTCGGGTACCACAGAAGGAAATGTTGGCGCAGTTGTCGGTTGTGTGACTGTACCGGGCTCCTGTCGATTTGGTTGTGGTCTTTGGGGTGTAATCGGAGATAACTCTGTTCTGGCGATCTCGCGAGAACGGCGATTCCAGTCGATTTGTTCAGGTATTGCCGACTCTTGTAAAGTTTGGGTGGGTTCGCTTGTTTGTGAAGTAACGCTTTGCGATATTTCCGGTCTTGGAATCTCCGTGACAGGCGGCCTGACTTGCTGTTGGCACCCGGCGATGAGCGCCATCCCGACTAAAGCGCTTGTTCTAACAATGGTTTTTCGTGCAGGCTTTACGCGTAACAACAATTTGGTACCTACAGTGTCACAAGATCAACAAGCCAACACTTTACCATCAGCGCTTTACGTTGTCGCAATGCCGATTGGTCAATGGAGTGATCTCTCCTCACGAGCGATCGAAGTGTTGGGCTGTGTTGATGTGATCTTAGCTGAGGACACGCGTGTCAGTGGGCAGATTTTAAAATCCGTGGGTGTGTCGACTCGGATGGTGTCTTTGAACGCACATTCTGAAGCTGGGAAGGCCGATCGGGTCATTGAGTCACTGGAATCTGGGCAATCTCTCGCGCTGATCTCCGATGCCGGAACTCCGGGGATTAGCGACCCGGGGCGATTACTTGTTGATAAGGTCGTTGAGAAAGGCTTTCAGGTGGTCCCGGTTCCAGGTCCCTCAGCATTGACAGCGGCATTGTCGGTGAGTGGCCTTCCTGCAGCACCTTCACATTTCTTCGGCTTTCTCTCAACCAAATCAAGTGCACGTGATCATGAACTTGAGCGCGCGTTGTCTCATGATGGAACGCTTATTTTTTACGAAGCGCCCCATCGTATCGTCGACTTTGCAGAGCGGTTAGATCAAAAAGCGACCGGGCGAAAAGTTGTGTTTGCCCGTGAGCTGACGAAAACACATGAGCAATTGATTCGTGTCGCTGCAGGAGAGTGTGCGGATTGGTTTGCAGCGAACCCTGATCGAATTCGGGGGGAATTTGTCGTCTTGGTGGGGCCGGTGAGCACTGAGCGAACTCAATTAAGCGTCGATGCCGATCAGATTCTTCGTGTGCTCGCCCGTGAATTGCCACCATCAAAAGCAGCCGCACTGACCTCCGAACTGACCGGAGTCCAGAAGCGAATCTTGTATCGTCAATTGACTGGTGAGCCTGAAGCATAGACACTGCGCGCGAGTTAGCCAGGCAATCGCTGCTGTTTTACAGGAGAGGAAAGTCCGGGCTCCTCGAGGCAAGGTGCCAGGTAATTCCTGGGGGGCGTGAGCCTACGGAAAGTGCAGCAGAGAGCAGACCGCCGACAGTGTCGGTAAGGGTGAAAGGGTGCGGTAAGAGCGCACCGCATCAGTGGTAACACGTGATGGCAAGGTAAACCCCACCTGGAGCAAGACCAAATAGGAATCCGTTCGGCGTGCCTCGCGTTGGATTCGGGTAGGTCGCTTGAGCATAACGGTGACGTTATGCCTAGATGAATGATTGTCCACGACAGAACCCGGCTTATCGGCTGACTCAATTTTTCTCCACTTTGTCCCACTTCCAAAATCACGGCATTTCGGCGCGTTTTTTCACGCGTTGATCAAATTAAGTTTCTTATATTTTTTAATAATTTAACGCCCTGTTTGAATACCGTGATTCAGAGTCGGGGCGTTGTGGCATCGCTATGATTTGACTGTCTTTAGGTGGGTAAATAGAGTTTAGAGTTCTAGTGTGGGAGAAAGTGGTGAGTTGTGGGTAAAAGCATTGTTTTGACCCAGAATTGACCGAGGAGAAGACAGTGTTTCGCGGGATTAACCCGATCAACTTGGATGCAAAAGGGCGCGTCGCGTTGCCGGCTAAATACCGGGACCGCGTGACCGACCGTTGTGATGGCCACATGGTCCTCACTGTGCATCCTTTTGATCGCTGCCTTCTGCTTTATCCACTCGCTGATTGGGAAGTTATCGAATCCCAAGTGAATGCGCTCCCGAACTCAACGAGCCGCCAGGCTCGTCGCCTTCAGCACCTGATGGTCGGTTATGCGACCGAACTTGATCTTGATGCAGCCAATCGTCTTCTCCTCCCTGCGATGCATCGAGATCACGCTGAGCTTGATAAACGATTGATCTTGGTTGGTCAGGGTCAGAAGTTCGAGATCTGGAGCGAGGCACGCTGGACTTCGATGACAGAGGCATATCTCAACGAATCAGTTGATGAAGATGGTTCTGTCGAATTGATCAATTTGTCGCTTTAAGGGAGGGTGCGATGAGTCACATACCAGTGCTACTTCATGAAGCGCTGACCGCCCTCTGTATTCGGAGCGATGGGATCTATCTTGATTGTACATTTGGGCGCGGCGGCCACTCGCGTGCCATCTTAGCTGAGCTTGGCGCAGGTGGCCGATTGATTGGCCTTGATCGCGATCCATCTGCTGTCGCCGTTGCTAAAGATCTCGCAGATGCAGATTCGCGATTCCAAATCGTACATACAGCGTTTTCTGAACTTGAATCAGCGCTCGATACTTTGGCTATTTCACGGGTGCATGGCGTATTAATGGATTTGGGTGTGTCTTCCCCGCAACTGGATGAGGCAGAGCGCGGATTCAGCTTTCAGGCAGATGGTCCGCTCGATATGCGAATGGATCCGACGTCGGGCGAGTCAGCAGCTGATTGGATTGCTCGCGCTGAGGCAGAAGAGATTGCGCATGTGCTCTGGGTATTTGGTGAAGAGCGATTTTCACGCAGGATTGCGCGTGCAATTGTTGAGGCGCGTGAGATTGAGCCGATCGTTACGACGGCCCAATTGAGTAAGATCGTGAGTGATGCGCAGCCTAAAAAAGATCAAAACAAACATCCTGCTACGCGTGCTTTTCAGGCGATTCGGTTATTCATCAATGGTGAGCTCTCTGAGGTAGAACAAGGTCTGGAAGCTGCCGTGAACCGACTTGAAGTTGGTGGGCGGCTGGCTGTGATTTCTTTTCATTCGCTCGAAGATCGCTTGGTGAAACGCGCGCTTCGGGACGCATCACGCCTGCCGCAAGGTGACCCGCGGATGCCTCTTCCTGACACGATCGACAAACCAAAATTGAAGCTTGTCGGCAAAGCAATCAAGGCGGGACCTGATGAGCTTAGTGTGAATCCCCGTGCGCGAAGTGCAGTACTCCGCATCGCTGAGCGGACGGAGGCGGCCTGATGCAGTGGTTTCATCGCTCAGACATCTGGTTGTCAATGCTGTTGGTGATCGGAGTGGTTGTGACTTCGATCTATATTATTGAAACGGCCTACCAAACCCGGCAACTGTATTCTTCACTTCAAGAGCTTCGTGCGGAGCGTGACCGGCTCACGATCGAGTGGGGTCGATTGATGCTCGAGCGTGGCGCGGTTTCTGCGGATATGCGAATCGATGCAATGGCTCGTTACAGTTTGTCTCTCGGTACGCCGGAAACTGACGATGTGATGTTGATGGAGCGTCCACAATGAGCGGGCAGAAACGTCAAGCATCAAGTCGCTGGAGGTTATGGTTCGTCGGATCCGTTTTGGTTCTTTTAGTGATGACGGTCTGCGGACGCTTGGTTTGGTTGCATGTCTTTGAAACGCAACATCTCAAGGATATCGGCGATGAAATCACGATTCGTTACCAAAAAATTCCAGCCTACCGAGGAATGATCACAGATCGTTTCGCACAACCATTGGCAATTTCCACTCCGGTTGCCGCAATTGCGGTACGGCCTAAAAAGCTCGCCGATTCATCTTGGCCTGAAAAGCTCGCACCTTTGATGAATGCGGATGCCGAAAAACTGCGCGATCGCGTAGCGCGAAGCCCATCTCCATTTCTGTATTTGTCACGTTATGTCACGCCAGAGCGCGCGAGTCAGATCGAAGCACTTGAGCTCCAGGGTGTTGAGGTGGTGCGTCAATTCCGCCGCTTCTATCCTGCTGGAGAAGTTGCAGCACATCTTGTTGGATTTACGAATATTGAAGACAAGGGTCAGGAGGGCCTCGAGTATTCCTATGATGCATGGCTTTCTGGGCAAGATGGCCTTCGTCATGTCTTAAAAAATCGTCGCGCAAATGTGGTTCGGTATGTGAGCGCAGGCCAAGAAGTGCAGCAGGGTAAGGATCTGAGGCTCTCAATCGATTTGCGCCTGCAGTATCTGACGTATCGCGCATTGAAGGAAGCTGTCGCGCGAGCGCGTGCCGCAGGCGGCAGTGCTGTTCTTGTCGACGCGTGGACGGGAGAAGTATTGGCATTAGCTGCGCAGCCAGCATTTAACCCGAATGATATGGCGACTCGTACGCCCGAGCGTGTGCGCAACCGTGCAGTCACAGACCTGATGGAGCCTGGTTCGCCAATCAAACCATTTACGATTGCAACAGCGCTCGATCTGGGTTTGGTTGAGCCAGACACATTGATCGAGACATCTCCGGGCCGGCTAAAGGTGCAGGGGCATGTTATTGCTGACATGAGTAATTATGGTGAGATCGATGTCAATACGGTGATTGCCAAGTCATCGAACGTGGGTACCACTAAAATTGCCATGATGATGGAGCCATCGGCTCTCAGGGATCGCCTTGCCCTTTTAGGCCTCGGCCAGCCGACTGCAACCGGGTTTCCTGGTGAGGAAGAAGGGTTTCTTCCGAGTTATGCAACGTGGCGAGACCTTGATCGTGCAGCACTGTCGTATGGTTACAACCTCAACATCACCACGATTCAGTTAGCTCAGGCATACAGCGTATTTGCGAACGGTGGCATCCTGCAGCCTCTCACACTGCTCGCTGAGGGCGTGACGCCGCGGCCGGTGCGTATCTTCAAAGAAGATACAGTGAAGAAAGTGTTGCCAATGCTTCAGGCGGTTACCGAAAAGGGCGGTACAGCCCAACGCGCGCAAATTCCGATGTACCACGTCGGTGGTAAAACCGGGACCACTATGAAGTATGCGGATGGCTCGTATGCGAGCCGCCAGTACATCTCAAGTTTTGTCGGTCTTGCACCTATCGCAAATCCACGATTCGTCATGGCGATCTCGGTTGATGATCCGAGGTCTCAACAGTATTTCATGATGTGATGCGGATCTATGATATTCCGCCCGATAAGCTCGACCAGTCGATGCTCGCAGGGAGGACTGACTGATGCGTTTGAACCAGTTACTCGCTGAAATCGATCTTCAATTCGAACGTGCATCGGGCGTTGAGGTGTTGGATATGACACTCGACTCTCGAAAGGTTGCTGATGGCTCACTTTTCGTTGCCATTAAGGGATCTGTGGGCCATGGAATGGACTACGTTGATTCTGTGATTTCGTCTGGTGCATCAGCGATTCTCTATGACGACTGGGATGGAGAGGTTCCAAAGGCTGTTCCAGCACTACACGTGCCTGGCCTAAGACGCAAAATTGGTCGAATCGCGCACGCGTTTTATGGGAATCCATGCGCAGGTATGAACATTGTCGGAGTGACTGGTACTAACGGGAAAACGACAACTGTGCATCTCATTGCTCAGCTTGCAGAGCGGTTGGGTCTCAAGGCTGCACGCATTGGAACGCTCGGAGTCTCCGTTGGTGCAGATAAATTAATTGAGTCAGATCGAACAACTCCAGACGCAATTACCTTGGCATCGATGTTTAATGAACTCAGAAGTCGCGGTGTCAATTTCGTTGCGATGGAGGTTTCATCTCATGCGCTCGATCAGGGTCGCGTCGATGGGATTCCGTTTAGTGTTGGAGTGATCACTAATCTCACTCGCGATCACCTTGATTACCACGGCACCATGGAGGCGTATGGTGAAGCCAAAGCACGGCTATTCACTGATTTCGATCTACAGGCCGCTGTCTTCAACATCAATGACGCATTTTGTCGAGACCTCGCGAAAAGGGCATCTCTACCGATTGTCATGACTTATGGGTCCGGCGCAGATCAAGTCGATATACAGGCGATTCAAGCGACGGCAAATGGATCGACTATCCGAGTCTCGGTTAATGGTGTTGTGCATGAGCTCCAAACAAGCCTGCTAGGTTCCTTTAACGCTTCAAACATCATGGCGGCATTCGCAGCGATTTCTGCCATATTCCCTGAGCATTCTGATCGGGCATTGAAGGCGATTCCGACATTACAAGCGGCCCCTGGAAGGATGGAGTGGTTCCGCGCACCCGAGTTCGCAACAGTCGTGGTTGATTATGCCCACACACCGGATGCTCTCGAGAACGCGATTAAAACCTGCCGAGCACATTGTGATGGCGAAGTCTGGTCTGTGTTTGGTTGTGGCGGAGACCGAGATATCGGTAAACGTCCGCTGATGGGTGCGGTGGCATCAGAGCTTTCTGATCACGTGGTATTAACATCAGACAACCCGCGCTCTGAGTCGCCGCAAGCAATCTTGGATGACATCCGCTCAGGTATGTCAAAAGCCCCAAGTTTTGAAGAGCTCGATCGTGCCAAGGCGATTCGCTATGCAGTAGAACAT
>RGHP01000074.1 GCA_010024125.1 Gammaproteobacteria bacterium
CTGTATCGGCCATTCGATCGATAATCTCGTCAAGCTCCCCGTCTGATAGCTCGGAGCCGTATTCAGGCAGCTGGTTATTTGCCGTATACAAACCGAGGTTTGGCTCGGCATGGCCGACGTGTCCCTCGTCAGTGAACTGAAGGATACGTCCACCGACCTCGATCGCTGTGAGCTCTGTCACCTGTCCATCAACACATCTTGTGATCTTCGTCGTGCCGCCACCGATATCAACGTTCAGGCAGTCACCCCCCATCGACTCCTGAACAGTCCCGGATCCGTAAGCCGCCATCGTCGACTCAAGCCGATCTCCGGCACTGATCGAGATAAATTTCCCAGAGAACGAGGCCAGAAGGTCAGCGATCTGCCTCGCATTTTGACGCCGTAACGCGTTGCCCGTCAGGATAACGACCCCGGACTCGATGTCGTCACGGTCGACCTTCGCTTTGCGCAGAGAATCATCGATCATTGACTCAAGCTCCGTCCGGATAATAAACGCACGACCGTCGCCACCGAAGGGTGTCTTCATGACCGGGCTCTGGTACACGACCTCTGTACTCGACACTGTGTACCGGTTATGACCACGCACCATCGTCAACCGAGAGATAGACACGTGAGAAGTCGCGGAACCAATATCAAGCCCGAGCGTCAGTACCTTTATAATGTCTGACTCGACTAGCGCGCGGTCGGCCGATGTAAATCGTCTGGGCTCACTCATCAAGACAATTCCGCAGGCTTCTCGTAACGATGTGGTTCCATCCGTGACGTCGCGCCGTTAATCTCCAACTGGCGGTGGAACTCGTTTCGGATGTACTCGTCTTCCATCCAGTAAGGGATCGATGTTCCCCCTTCGTGGATATCCATCGCCGTGTAGTCAGTCGTTTTCTGTCCGGGCGCGGCACCAGGCAGCATACTCGGGTGGTTCGGACCGAACCAGGCCGTCAAACGAAACGGCTCATTAGAGACGTTAAAGTGCTGGTGGTACCAACGTGCACCACCCGGTGCCGCACTCACACAACCACCATACTCGTAGTCCACTCTGACTACTTCGTCACCCTTGCCATCCTTCCAAGGATTGACACCCAGGTGCTCAGGCCAACTCATTGTATAGCCCTTACCGGTTAGGCAGAACAGGATCGCAGCCGAGGTGTGGGCATGTGCCTTCGAGTAACGCCCAATCTCATGCTGACCGATCCACATGTAAAACTTGTTCTTGGTCATGTGCGGCTCGATCCGCCGGAAACCAGGACTCCGACGGTTATCCAACGGCAGATCAGCGTGAACAATGTCCGCCATAATATTGGTCCGACGCATCGCCAGTCCTCGGATTGGATCCGGCTCGATCTGCGTCTTCTCTTCAAAGAAGTCACTCAGCGAATCATCAAACCGACTCCCAAAACGATAATCACAGTTGAAGATAAAGTCCTTGTCGCCAACCAGGTTCATCAGATTAGGAGCGGTCGTCCCAGCAACAAAAATAACGCGCTGACCCGACATGTTAATCATCCGGTGGTACGCATTCACCGGAATCGAGAATAACGACCCCGCCTGCCACTCAAACACTTGCTTGTGCTTCTCATCGTGCCACACCTCACACACACCACGACCCTCGAGAATCATGATGTTCTTCTCATAAATATGACGCTCAATGTTAAGCTCTTTGCGCGGCGGTATCTCCACCACGTACATCCCCCATGTCCCCTCGGTACCGTACAACTGGACATAGGTGCCGTTGCCTCCAAGACGATCCCACGGCTTCATCGGGAGATCTTGACAACGCTGGACGCCAAAGTCGCGGTATATCGGAACACCTTCAGACTCCATAAATAAATCGTAGTCGGTCTTCGGACGCAGTACCCATAAACTGGTCTCCCTTGTAATCGTTCTAAAAAAATGTCACCAAAGACACACCCGTCGAGGCAAGCCCTGCGGCAGCGAGCTGCTTGACGGATGGTCGAATCTCGAGCCTAAAAATCGCGACGGACAGGAATATGGCGATAAAGGTCTCTAACGAACCAATCATCACGACCGTCGAGAGTTCCTCGTAGGTCAGCGCCGTAAAGAAAAGTACCTGGCCGATCGACATCGACGCTCCGATAGCCATAGTAATCGGTGCTATGTTCCGGACACCCTCGACCACGAACTTCCGATACGACTCAAAAGGGACCGCGAGTATTAAATAAAAAAATATCCCCGCCATTGCGCTGACAAAGGTACCGAACGCAGGAGTCCCCAGGGTAATGAGCCCATTTTTCCGAGCGATGTAAGACACCGCGTAAGCGAGGCAAGACAAGATCCCCGGGATGTAGAGAGGTGCGACCATCATCCAATCCTTCGGCGTGTTTTCCTCCTCATGCTCGTACTTGCGACTCTTATCAGAGATCAATAAAAATATCGCTAAAGCGAGTGCAAGCACCCCGAGCGTTTCCTCCCAGATCAGTGTCTCGCCCAGGATGATCACCGCCAACAGGATCGAGAAAAACGGGTTCATCTTCTTAACTGTTGTGCCGCGGGTCACTCCCAGCAAACCGATAGAGCGAAAGACCAGCGTCCGCCCAAACACCATCGCAAACAGACCGGCCATACAAAACCACAGAATTCCCTCAAAGAGCTTTGGGTCATCCAGGCTTGGTAACGCCCCATCCTCAAAAACAAGAAACAGGGCAAACGATACCCCGACCGTCATGATGACCGACAGGAACGCACCGTCGTTGGGAAGACCGCGTCGTTTATTGGTACTAATAGCGATGCTCGCAAACGCGAAACTTAGCGCAGAGGCGAGCGCGCACATCTGTCCGAAGGAACTACTTACCGCCATTGATCCAGTCTTTGCCGTTGGCGTTACGAGTCTCCCGTTCGACTTTCGCCGTTTGCGCCCTTCTGGCTAACACTTGGAGCAACTCCAGATCCAACCCGTAACGTTGCATCACGTCCTCAACGATCTGCATGTCTTTGGCAGCCCAGGTGAACGTCATCTTCGACCAGTCCTCCATCGCGGCGCTCCTCCCGCTCGAGAGCAACAGGACGTCCCTGAGATACTCAAGATCCATGTCATACGACTCGGCAATCTGGGCGCTCTCAAGCAGACCGACTCCATTGAGCCATAGAAGTAGATTATTAATAGCCTTGGTCACCTGTCCCCGCCCAATGGGACCCATCAGTTTGATGTCCGAGCAAAACGTACTCAGCGACGGTCTCACCTTGTCCAGCGTAGCCTGCTGCCCTCCCACCATTGCCAACAGAGTACCGTTGTCCGCAGCCCAACCCCCACGGGCAATCGGAATGTCGAGGAACTCAATACCCTTCGCTGCAAACTCATCCCCGAGCTCAATCATCAACTCCGGGTCACAGGTACTGTTAACGACGACGATGCCGTCCGAACGATCGGTGCTAAGAAGACCATGCTCACCGCGACAAATATTGATGACCTCAGGATCGAACCCGACTGCGATATATACAATCGAAGCTTCAGCAAAGACGGCTGCCGGCGACTCTCTCAAAACCGCACCCAGGGCCAACGCTTTTGTTTGCTGTGTATCTGCCTGCTCACAGCATGAGACAGCATAGCCAGCTTTGATGAGATGTTTTATCTGGGCAAGCCCCATTCGGCCGGCGCCGATCAATCCAATCGTTTCTCTTGTCATAGTCTTTACCAAACAGTTTTTCATAGTGAACACTACTTCAAATTGAGGATAATCAATTCAAGAGAATTGGTTGGACACCCAAACAAGACCGATATTTGTGGCTCAATCAGTAACATACACAATAGGCGTAAACAGGGGGTTATCTAATGAACATAAGTCCACTTGCTCCCGCGATCGGCGGGCGAATCGATGGTTGCGACCTAACCCAGACGCTAAGCGAGTCGCAACTAAAACAAATACAGAACGCATTCCTAGAGCACGCTGTTCTTCTTTTTCCCGGCCAGAAACTGACTCACTATGACCAACTTAGAGCCGCTCAAATTTTTGGAGAATCTGGAACCCTACACAGGCCCAGGGAGTTTCAACCGAAGGCTTACGAGACGCTACCAGACGGTATCATGATGATCTCCAACATCCGTGAAGACGGGGTCCCAATTGGATCTCTACCCGACGGAGAAATGATGTTCCATCACGACATGATTCATCGAGAAATACCAGACAAAGCGACCTTACTATACGCAGTGGAGATTCCTTCATTCGGCGGCGATACGTGGTTTGCGAGCGGATATGCGGCCTATGAGTCGCTGTCAGAGGAGTGGAAGCAGCGACTCGACGGACTCCATGCGCGACACAAATATCACTATGGCTCAACACAAAAAGGTGATGAAAAAGGGACTCCGGCCTTTGGGGAGGCGACTCATCCCGTGGTCAGAACCAATCATGAAACTGGCCGAAAGTGCCTCTACGTCAATAGACTCATGACAGACTCAATTGTTGGGATGGACGAGCCAGAGAGTAAAGACATACTTGGTTACCTGTTCGATCATTGCGAACAAGATCAGTTTGTATACAAGCATCAATGGACTGTCGGCGACTTGATTATTTGGGATAACCGTTGCTCGATGCATGCGCGAACTGACTTTCCCGGCGGCGAGCGGAGGTTACTGTTCCGCACAACCGTCAAAGACACACAAGCACCAGCCTAAGGAGTCAAATAATGAAAAATCTGGATGGAAGAGTCGTCATCGTCACTGGAGGATCCGGGGGAATAGGGATCGTTGCATCTGAGCTCATGGCAAACCGTGGCGCTCATGTTGTGCTGGCTGAGCTCGATGGAGACAGAGCCGAAATCGAAGCTAAACGCCTCTCCAATCAGGGACTCAAGGTGTCTGCAATCCAGACCGACGTCGCGAATAAACAATCTGTGCAAGCCATGGTTCAGAAAGTAACCGACCAAGTCGGGAGGATCGACGGATTGGTCAATAATGCGGCGATGTTCTCGCGCGTCCCGATGTCTCGCGTTGGGTCACTTGAAATCCCTGAGGCAGAATGGGACAAGATGATGGAGATCAACGTCAAGGGTGTTTGGAACGTTTGTAGTGCCGTCGCTCCAGTCATGAAAGCACAAAACTACGGAAAAATAGTGAATATCAGTTCCGGTACTGCATTGAAAGGATCGCCTTCTCGCATCCATTACGTAACTTCAAAGGCCGCTGTAATTGGCTACACCAAGTCCTTAGCGATGGAAGTCGGTGAGCACAACGTGTACGTCAACTGTATCGCTCCTGGGAGCACGCTTGCCGAGGAAAACCCAACCCCCGAAATCATCGCTGTTCGTGAAAAAGCCGCCACCTCGCGTTGCATCAAACGGGTTCAGACTCCAGAAGACCTCGCCGGGCCGATTGCATTTTTTATCGGGCCAGATAGCGACTTCATTACCGGTCAAACCTTAGTGGTCGACGGCGGCAGTTGTCTTCACTGACCACGATGGAGGTGCATAAAATCGTCTAGCCAGCGGGCTCCCTTGACTTGCTGGATGCGCTCAACTTCGACCTTGAGATCGTCAATGAGCGGCTCCAGCTCCGAGTCATGTTGGTCCGCAAACTCGACCATGTTGCAGAGTTGTATGTGCATGTTCACCAGCAAATAGTATGCGTTGTTTTCAACCATCACGGCGCGTGCACGCTCAGGTGAGGCGTGCATCAATTGCTTTGTGATCTTGGCAAACGCCTTAAAATCAAAGATTGTATTCGGCATCAATGTCTCCATAACGACTTAACAACAACCAAACGAGGTATGTATGGCTAGCACCCCATTTCATCTAGCATTCCCTGTCTCAGACCTTGAGGCAACCAAAGACTTTTTTATAAACGTACTTGGCTGTGGAACAGGACGCACATCAGAACGCTGGATCGACTTCGATTTCTTTGGGCATCAGGTCGTTGCCCACTTAGCCGAAGACGAACACACACCTGCACCCACAAATCCAGTGGACGGCAAGCAAGTTCCTGCAAGCCATTTTGGAGTAATCCTCGAGTGGGACGAATGGCATCAGTTAGCTGACAAACTAAAAGCTGCCAATATTGAATTCTTGATTGAGCCAAATATCCGTTTTGAAGGTGAAGTTGGCGAACAAGCGACGATGTTTTTTACGGAACCATCAGGAAATGCGCTTGAATTCAAATCCTTCAAAGATATGTCGCAAATTTTTGCCACCTAAGCTTTGATTTGTGCACTGCGAGTGCACTAACGTGGCCACATAAAGCACCGATAACAATAATGAGGATGGTGTATGAAGACAGAGACTCTGGCTGCAGAGGCTGTGTTGCTTGCTGTTGAAGACAGTGTCGTCAACGGCCACTCACAGGGTATTCATTTTGAATCATGGGACCACGTTTTCTCAGAAGGGGGTCCGTTGTTTGATGCACTGATTGATTACGAGGCGTTCGAACCATTCACGGGTTGTGATTTACCCACTCGGGAACAAGTCCAGCTCGTCTATGAGACCTATCGCTCAAGACTGCACATCTTAAGTTGGATGCCGCCGACTCAAGCCTTCTTACAAGCGATACAAATTGATCAGTTCTTTCCAGCAGGGCAAGCCGCCTTCGCGGTCCGCCCTGCATCGATTGACGCACTGAAAAAACTGTTGAAAAGTGAGTTTGCGCTTTAGGCGTTTGGCTCAGCCAAGAGGTCAGTAATATCCTCAAGCATTGCCTCAGCGCCTTGATGGCGAACTGGGATGGGGAATGCCTCTCCGTTATGGATTAACAATACACTCGGATATCCCTCAACCTGCAATCGCTCTGCCAATTGGCGTTGCTCGTCATGCACAGCGCGCACGTCATCAGATGCGAGTGCCTCAGAAAAACTACTCCGATTAAACCCAAACCTCTCAGCCAAATCGCATAAGACATCAAAGTCCCAAACATTACAGGCTTCCGTGTAATAGGCATCCTGAATGCGTTCACCGAAGGCTTCACCGCGACCAGCGAGCCTCTCCGCAGCGATCACGGCACGACAACTGATAAATGTAGTTCTCGGTGGCGGTGGTGTTTGCTCCCAATAGGTGTGATTGAATGTGACCCCACAGGTCGACTCAATGCGGTCCCAAGTGCGCTTTAAATAATCCACCATTTCTTCTGGCATCGGCTCATCCGAATCGTCTGCCAAGCCACCAAGCAGTGAAACAACCGGTAAGCCTTCAGGAAGCTGTCCTTTTAGGGATTTCCAAGTTGGGCGGAATCCATAACACCAACTACACATCGGGTCATGCACATAAATAAGCACGCTATCTGGGGCATCTGTTTCAGGTGTCGTCACGAATTACTTCCATTGCATTACGCAGAGAATCAA
>RGHP01000075.1 GCA_010024125.1 Gammaproteobacteria bacterium
GATTCGCCAGCTCCGCCCATGCCATAACCTTTCTTTGTTTTCGCAAGGATGACTGTCGGTTGCCCCTGATGGGCTTTGGCGGCAGCAAAGGCAGCAAAGAGCTTTTTGAAATCGTGGCCACCGCGTTTTAGGGCGTTGATCTCAGCGTCACTCATGTGCTTGACCAGCGCTGCTGTTTTTGGATCTTTCTCAAAAAATTTGTGGCGGTTGTAGTCACCATCCTTTGATCCTAAGTTCTGATACTCCCCATCAGGAGTTTCAGAGAAACGCTTCAGAAGCACATGCTCATGGTCTAGCGAAAAGAGCGTATCCCACTCAGAGCCCCAGAGTACTTTGATTACATTCCAGCCGGCACCAATGAATAAGGACTCGAGCTCTTGGATGATTTGCCCATTACCCCGCACCGGACCATCGAGTCGCTGCAGATTACAATTCACGATGAATGTGAGGTTGTCGAGATTCTCGCGAGCGGCCAACGTTAAGGCTGCAAGAGATTCGGGCTCATCCATCTCGCCATCACCAAACACCCCCCAGACGTGGCGATCTTGGTTTTCTGTCAGCTGGCGATGTTCGAGATAGCGCATAAAACGCGCTTGATAAATCGCTGAGATAGGCCCGATGCCCATTGAACCCGTTGGAACTTGCCAGAAATCTTTCATCAGCCACGGGTGTGGATATGAGCACAGGCCATGGCCGGGGACTTCTTGGCGATAATTTTTAAGATCGTCTTCAGAGAGTCGGCCCTCTAGAAATGCTCTGGCATAGACTCCTGGGGCAGAGTGGGGTTGGAAATAAACCAAGTCACCATCGAAAGACTCTGTCCGAGCTCTGAAGAAGTGATTAAATCCAAGCTCGAAGATTTCGGCACACGATGCATAGGATGCAATGTGTCCACCAAGTTCCCCGTAGGCTTTGTTCGCGCGAACGACCATGGCAAGGGCGTTCCAACGCATAATTGAAGTGAGCCGTTCTTCGATATCGAGATCGCCTGGATAGGCAGGCTGTTCTTCTAAGGAGATTGTATTGCGATAGGCTGAATAGGGCGCCTTGGTTTGGTTAATACCCAGAACGCGAGCTTCATCATCGAGCGCGTCAAGCAGTTGTTTCGCGTGCTGTTTTCCTTCTTCTCGGACCAGAGATCTCAGCGCATCAATCCATTCCTGACGCATATCGTCGTCGATATGATCTGATATCCACTGATCGATGGGTTGATTCATTGCTCATCTCCTCGCCTTTATTGTCAAATTATAAAATCGTCATATGAGTTTTTTTCAGCGAATCCATGATGTTATTTAGTCAATATTAGTGATTAAATCTAATTTTAAATTTATAAGAAGAGATATTAACTATGATTGATGGTATCGACGGGAAGATTCTGAAGGCGTTACAAAGAGATGGCCGATTGTCTCAGCTTGAATTAGCAGAAGAGGTTGGTCTTTCTCCAACTCCTTGCGCACGCCGCGTGAAGAAGCTTGAAGCCGATGGATATATCCGTGGCTATACGGCATTAATCGATGAGGAAAAGCTTGGCTTTGGATTCAGCATTTTTGTGTCAGTTCGTCTCGATAAACAAATCGATGACAGGCTAGTCACGTTTGAAGAGTCAGTAGCTCGATATCAGGAGGTAGTCGACTGTTGGTTAATGACGGGGGGATTTGATTATCTATTGCGGGTCGCAGTATCTGATCTGCATGAATTTGAGCGATTCTTGACTCGAAAGCTGACAAAAATCGAGGGGGTTGCATCCATTGAATCATCGATACCGCTACGCCGAGTCAAAGAGAGTGTGGCACGATTGGTCTGATCGTTAGTAGGAGACAGCCTTGGCTCAAGTTTTTGGAATCGCGTTTGCTCAATTCCTTGGGTGCACGCTATGGTTCAGCGTGAATGGTGTCTCATCTGCTCTCATTAAACACTGGGGATTAGACGCGTCGGATATTGGCCTTCTCACAGGAGCAGTTCAGGCAGGTTTTATCACAGGCACTTTGGGTCTTGCGATCTCGAATATCGCGGATCGTTTCCGTCCATCGCTGATTTTCTTGTGGGCCTCGCTCATCGGCGCAGTGGCGAATCTGTTATTCGCCTACCATGCGAATGGCCTGGGTGAGGGTCTCGTTTACCGTTTTATCGTTGGTACTTGTTTAGCTGGAATCTATCCGATTGGCATGAAGCTCATTGTGAGTTGGTCGCCAAAACTTCCGGGTGTCGGTCTAGGCCTTGTGGTCGGTATGCTGACCCTAGGAACTGCATCACCACATCTCTTCAATGGCTTGGCTTGGTCTCCTGATTGGCGGTTCACTCTGACGATTGTCACGATGCTCGCCGTCATTGGAGGGGTTGTCGTTGTGCGTATTGGCGAGGGCCCATGCGGTGTGAAGCAAGCGAGTCCCATCCGGTGGGGTGCTGTTTTCAAAAGCTTCCAAATTCCACGCTTTAGGGCTTCCGCTTGTGGATACTTCGGGCACATGTGGGAGTTATATGCATTTTGGACACTGGTGCCTTGGTTGGTCGCTTCGGTGATCGGAGAGGCAAGTCTACTCGAGATTTCATTGTGGTCTTTTGCGGTGATTGCCATCGGCTTATTTGGCGCGGTTTGGGGTGGACTGATGAGTTCGCGCTGGGGAAGCGGGCGTGTCGCTTTTGTGTCGTTGTTGATGTCTGGTGTGATGTGTTTGATTTACCCAATGCTGGCAGATAGCTTGTGGGCGGCCATGATTGGATTGATGGTTTGGGGTTTCTTTGTGATTGCAGACTCCGCTCAATTTTCTGCGATTTCTTCAAAATCATGCCCCGCAGATATGGTTGGTAGTGCGCTATCGATCCAGAACAGTGTCGGATTTTTCTTATCGATTGGATCGATTGTTCTTTTAACAACTTGGGTTGATCAGCTCGACGTATTTGTGGTCTGGCTTTTATTACCGGGTCCGATACTTGGGCTATTGGCGATGCGCTCACTGATCCGAGAACCACTGCCGCATTCTGAAATCACTGGGTGATTGGTTAAAAACCGGTTACTGTGCCGTCGTCTGAGGGATCTATGCTCATATCATTTGTTTTTCCATTAACCTTTGTCGTGCTTTGGGCATCCGCTTTTGCAACAGGTTCTGTAGCAACGCAAGATGCGACACCCTTTGCTGCACTCGCTTTTCGGTTTTCGATCGTTGCAGTCGGATTCTTTATCGTTGCTTGGATATTGTCTGAATTTTCAAGAATTGATCGTCGTGATTTAAAACATTCGGTGATCACCGGACTTTTATTCCATGGCTTGTATCTCGGGGGGTGCTGGTATTCCTTCAGTGTTGGCATCCCAGCAGGGGTGTCAGCATTGATCGTCTGTACTCAACCGATTCTCACTGCCATTTTTGCAGGTTTGTTATTAGGTGAGCATGTCTCATTGAAAAATTGGGTGGGTTTGAGCCTCGGATTCGTCGGGGCTGCTTTGGTCTTGGGAGTCGACTTTGGCGATGAATTTGCCCTTGATGGCTTAATCGCCAATGTGATTGCACTGGGCTCAATCACGACCGCAACCATCTGGCAGCGGAAGTTTTCACAAACTCTGCCGCTTGCGACGAATAATGCGCTACAGGCAGCCTCTGCTGCCTTATTTCACGGGATTGTGATGTGGTTTTTGGAGACCCCCTCGATTGAATTGACGCTGACCTTTGGCCTTGCGATGGGTTGGCAGATCGTGGCGGTCAGTTTTGGCGCATTTACAATTTTGATGTATCTGATTAATCACAATTCGGCGAGTCAGACCTCGGCATTATTCTTCTTGGTTCCGCCTGTTGCCGCGGTTCTGGGCTGGGTGCTTTTGAACGAAGGCCTTACGACGTTAGATATGTTTGGATTCACGGTCGCGAGTACGGGTGTGTATCTGGCAACTCGAAGGCCAAAGGAGAGGCTCGGTGGGAATTGAGGTTGCGGTTTTTGATACATCGCTTTCTGAGCCAATTTTTGAGCAAATTGCCTGCGACCTAAAACATCAGGGATACAGTATTCAGCCGAACGCAGTCGACCCTGTGTTGGCTCAATCGTTATGGCGTGAAGTGAGCGCGTTGAGTGATGACTGGTTTCATCGTGCAGGTATCGGTCGAGCCAACGACTATCAGCTGAATCGTTTCAATCGAACAGATTCTGTGTGTTGGATCGAGGGGTCATCCGATCCATGCAGGGAATGGCTTCAGTACACGGAATCATTGCGTCGCTTCTTGAATCGATCCTTGTTCTTGGGGCTTTTCTCCTATGAATCACATTACGCACGGTATCTGCCGGGTCAGTATTACAAACGGCACCTCGATGCCTTTCAAGGGCAAGCGAACCGGTTGGTATCGACAGTGTTGTACTTAAATCCCGGATGGTTACCAGACGATGGCGGCGAACTCGTTATTTATGAATCTGAAATTGACCAAACAGGGGTTCGTGTGACCCCATCGTTTGGGACGCTCGTGAGCTTCTTGAGCGAGGAGTTTCCGCATGAAGTGTTACCCGCAAAGCGGACTCGGTTTTCAATCGCAGGCTGGTATCGTTTGAATCAGTCGTCCACAGAGCGAGTCGATCCGCCGCTTTAGTCTAGGTGTAGAGCTGTGTGACAAGTCCGATGATCAAGGAGATTGTCAGGATGCTCGCGGTTGTTGAAATCAAGATCGCGATGGAGATGCGCTCGCTCGGCACATTGTAGTGGGTCGCGACCATATACACGTTACCAGCGATAGGCATCGCGGCACAGGCGATCATGACAGCGCTTGCGAAAGGATCGATCCCGAAAATTAGGAGTGACGCGACGCCGACGGCCAATGGATGCACGATTAACTTATTCACTGATAGGTACAGCGGTGTTGTAACCTGACCTTTGGCCGCAAAAGCCATCGATGCACCGATCGCAAACAGTGCACCAGGAGTTGAGGCACCTCCGAGGATTGTCATAAAACGGTTGAGAAGGTCGGGAACAGGAATTTCGAGTGCTGCCCACAAGAGTCCGGAAGAGATCGACAATACCAGCGGATTTTTAATAAGACCGATCCCGATGGTCTTAAATAGTTTCAGATTCAATCGGCCTTCACGATGTGCGACAAGAAGAATCACGATGAGCGGGCCAAAAACAATCAGGTCGATAATCAGGACCATGATCACGTAGCTAATGGACCGTTCGCCTAATAAGATTGGTAGCATCGCGAGACCCATCCAACCCATGTTTCCAATCACAGAACACTGTGCTTCGATGACAGACAATTCAAACAGCTGTCCTCTGAAGCGGGCGATCAGCGCGGTGGCGATGTACAAGACGAGAGACCCAATGAGATACGCCGCCATAAAGTCCCATTCGAGAATCTCTTTGAGTGAGAGATTGGATGAAAATTTAAAAAGCATCGCAGACAGCGCGAAGTAGAAGACGAATTTGGTTAGGTGGACGGTTGCGTCTTTAGAGAAGAGGCTCGCTTTGGCTGAACCGAAGCCCAAGGCAATCAAAGCAAAGAACGGTAGCGTGTTTATGAAAATATCGAGCATGAAGAACATCTAAAAAATTTGAGCGATTAAACCACAAAGATTTAATGATTGTGGACAAGAGTGTCCCGTGATTTGATATCCGAGCTGGAGAGTAAGTATTTGAAGATAGATAGTCACAGGGCCTGCGTCTTAGCGGTCGATATCCAAGAGCGACTGGTCCCCACGGTGGACCAAGGGTATCTGGTAGCCACCAAGGCTAGCCTCTTGGTGGAGTGGATTGCTGCGCAACATACTCCTATCGCGATCACCGAGCACGTGAGTCAGAAGCTTGGTCGGACGCATTTCAAACTACCTCCCGGCTGTAAGAGGTATGAGAAGTGTTGTTTCTCGGCGCTTGGCGAGCACTCCGCTCAGGTGATCGCTCCATCTGAGCAGGTGCTAGTTTTTGGGATGGAGGCGCACGTGTGCGTTCTGCAGACCGTTCTCGATTTGGTGGCCTCCGGCAAAAAGGTATTCGTTATTTCTGATCTGACAACGTCAGCCTGTTCTTTAGACCGCGACGTGGCCCTAAATCGAATGAAGTCTATCGGCGCTGAGGTCGTGACGTCAGAGATGGTGCTGTTTGAGTGGGTCGGTGACTCTAGGGCCGGTAGCTTCAATAGCATGCTCGAGTTGGTTAAAACGTTACGTAAATTAGGAACGACTTCATGTTAATCCGCCAAGTTTTTACGCCTATCTTGGTAGCTGCGTCTTTGGTGTTGCTGATCAGTTTCGCTATCCGAGCCAGTTTTGGGGTGTTCCAGATCCCGATCGCTAACGACCTCGGATGGTTCAGGACAGAGTTTTCACTCGCGATAGCAATCCAGAACCTGTCGTGGGGTATCGCGACACCCCTGTTTGGTGCGTTTGCCGAAAAGCTGGGTGATCGAAAAGCAATTGTGGTGGGTGTCTTGGTGTATGCCTTGGGTCTGGGGCTAAGCTCAATGGCCTCCACCGCCGCAGGACATCAATTCCTTGAGATATTGGTTGGTGTGGGGATCGCTGGAACCGGGTTTGGGGTGATTTTGGGTGTGGTTGGTCGCTCGGCGTCTGATGAGACCCGATCGCTTGCCCTGGGCGTCACAACGGCAGCCGGAAGTGCTGGGCAGATTGTTGGGCCGCCACTGACGCAATACATGCTTGATACCATGGCTTGGCAGAGCGTGTTTCTGGTATACGCCGGTGTCGTTTTGATGGCGCTCTTTGCGCTTCCTTTTATGAAGGCACCCGCTAAAGCGTCCAAACAAGAGCTCGACGAGTCGCTCTCAAAAATATTAAATATTGCTGTAAGAGATCCAAGTTACATATTGATATTTATCGGGTTCTTTAGCTGCGGATTTCAGCTGGCTTTTGTAACGGCACACTTTCCAGCGTTTGTTACAGAGGCCTGTGCGACTATCGATCCGAACGGCATTCTCGCCAAGATGGGCGTCAAAGACACGGCCGATCTTGGGGCGGTCGCAATTGCGGTCATTGGTGTGTTTAACATCATTGGAACCGTCACAGCCGGCGCGTTGGGGGGACGCTACTCCAAACGGTTATTGCTCGCCTGGATTTATTTGGGGCGTACTGTGTTGTCTGCCTGGTTCATTTTGACACCCATGACACCGACAACTGTTTTGATCTTTTCCGCCATCATGGGTTCGCTCTGGCTTGCTACCGTGCCTCTAACGTCTGGACTGGTGGCTTATATATACGGTTTAAGGTACATGGGAACCT
>RGHP01000076.1 GCA_010024125.1 Gammaproteobacteria bacterium
AGACCTAGGGGATGGGACTTCGGAAGAGTTCTGGCAAACCTGTCAGCGAGTAGTGGAAGGTGTGTATTCCACTCAGAAGAATCACTGCCAGTCTTTACTGCTTCCTTGGAGCGACAGCAAAGCTCAGCGCTCTGCCCAAGAGATGTACCGTCGAATGTGGGAATTCAAGTTCTTGCCTCCGGGACGAGGACTCTGGTCCATGGGCAGCAAAGCACTAGAAAAAGTTGGAGGCGCATGCCTGATTACCGCTGACCATGGAAATGCAGAGCAAATGCTCGATCCTGATAACGGACAGCCATTCACAGCACATACCACAGGACCTGTACCAATTTGGTTAGGCGCCAATCCTGTGAATGCATCAGGGTTATCAGCAGGAGCCTTGCGGGACGTTGCTCCGACACTGCTCGCACTTCTAGGCGTGGACCAACCCGCAGAAATGACCGGCCGGTCGCTTTTGAAATTCTAATGCGTCTCATCGTCTGGTTATTGATCGCTCTCTGGAGCATTCAAAGCCAGGCGAGCGAAATTCGTGACGCAGAGGAACAGCGCCAAAGGGCTGAGCAGCAACTCCAGACCTTACGACAAGATGTGCAACTCAATACGAAAAAGCTCAAGGTAATCGAATCTGAGCTCAATCGTCTTAACTCAGAATCAAAAAAACTCACCCGTGAAATTTCCTCATCCGAGCAACTGCTCCGTGAGTTAACCGAAACCCAAAAGACCACCGAAGAACGTATCAGCTCAGTCGCTCAAGAACTCAACGACTTGCTCGAGCAATATCGAACTGAACTTGTTGCCTACTACGTCACCGGATCAACATTGCGAGCTGACCCAACGACTGACCATCCACTTACCGACTACCTTCCGTTTCTACTGGATGCTAGACAAAAAAATGCGCGTGCAATTGAATCAAAAGCAGACGACCTACGCGCACTCCTGTTGGAGCAAGAACAAAACACACAAATTGCACAAAAAACGCTACTCGATCTGACCGATACACGGGATGCGTTATCACAAAGAACCCGTGATCAGCGTCAACTGCTTGCCAGCATCAGTCGGCAACTGAGAACCAAACAGCAACGTGAAGATGCCCTAAATTCAGATCTTCAATCGCTCGATCGCAGGATTAAATCGTTACAACTCGAGTCCGGTGGCGCGGCATTAGAGCCCCTCAAAGGGAAAATGCGCTGGCCAGTTGATGGACGTGTATTGAGACGCTTTGGACAAAATCGGCAGGATGGGTTTGGTGATTGGCAAGGTCTCGTGATCAGCACAACGGACAACAGCGAAGTGAAAGCTGTACAAGCGGGAAAGGTTGCTTATGCCGGATATCTACTCGGTTATGGACTCGTCGTTGTCATCGCCCACAATGATGGTCATGCAACGATTTATGGCCACAACCAGAGCTTGAAGGTCGAAACTGGCCAAGCCGTTTTGGCAAGGCAAGTGATTGCGATTGCTGGAAATACAGGTAGTCTGGACGTTACAGCATTGTATTTTGGAGTGACTCGAAATGGAAAGCCGGTCAATCCAAGCTCATGGTTAAACTGAGAAAATGATGAAAATAATTCGAAACATTCTGAGCTTTCTTCTGATCGTGCCAGTGGCCACCCAGGCCTCGGAGCAACCGTCTGATGTCGAATCGTTGGATGCATTGCGTGCATTTATCGAAGTCTACGAGCACATCAAAGGTGAATATGTTGAAGAGATCGATGACCAAACATTGTTGAACTATGCCATCAACGGGATGCTAACCAAGCTTGATCCGCATTCGGGTTACCTCAAACCACGAGATGTCTCGAGTCTTCGCGATTCGACATCTGGATCGTTTGGCGGCATCGGGATCGAAATGGACGTTGTCGACGGCCTCATCGAAGTCATCGCACCAATCGATGATTCTCCAGCCTCACGCGCAGGGATTCTCGCTAAAGACATTATCACGCATGTTGATGAAGAGCCTGTCCGAGATATCAGTCTTCAAGAAGCCATCGAAATGCTACGAGGTCCTCTAGGATCAGCGGTCACCCTTGGCATTCTTCGAGAAGTTGAAGGTCAGCCGCAAGAGGTCACTGTGTCACTTGAGCGTGCAGTGATTCGTGTGACCAGTGTGAAGCATGAAATGCTACCGCACGGTATCGGCTACCTACGAATTTCGCAGTTTCAGAATCGAACGGGGCCTGATTTGATTAAAGCAATCGGCAACCTGCAGTCTCAGGGCGAACTGAATGGGTTAATCCTGGATTTGAGAAACAACCCGGGTGGTGTCTTATCCGCTGCCATTGAAGTCACTGATGCCTTTATCGACCAAGGGTTGATCGTTAGCACAAAAGGTCGTGATGAATTTTTAGACTCAAAATATGAAGCAACCAATGCCACAGTGTTGGCTAACGAGCCTATTGTCGTGCTTATCAATGGTGGCTCAGCATCAGCTGCAGAAATCGTTGCTGGTGCATTACAAGACCACGAGCGTGCTGTATTGATTGGAACACCTTCGTTCGGAAAAGGCTCTGTACAAACCATCTTAGCCCTTGAGAACAAATATGCGCTCAAGCTTACAACTGCTCTTTATTACACTCCAAGTGGTCGCTCGATCCAAGCAACAGGGATTCAGCCAACGATTCAAGTATCCGAGGGTGAAGCGCTAATTGAATCTGATACTCGGATTCGCGAAGCAGACCTACCGAAGCATCTTGAGAATGCCAGCAAGCAGTCTAGCAACAGCGACAAAATCGTCGATCGCTTAACTGAAGACAACCAACTGCTGCATGCCTACAACTTACTCCGGGGTTCTCAGTTGCTAATTCGTTAGAGACGAACCTCAATTCCAGCATTAGCCATCGCTTCTTTTGCTTCGCCAATCGTATATTGCGCGAAGTGGAAGATGCTCGCTGCAAGCACTGCTTCAGCATGACCTTCAACGACACCATCCACTAAATGATCGAGGTTACCAACGCCACCTGAGGCAATCACAGGAACGGTCACAGCATCTGCTACCGATCGCGTCAAACCCAAGTCAAAACCATCACGCGTGCCATCGCGATCCATCGATGTCAGCAGAATTTCTCCGGCACCATAAGAAACCATCCGCATTGCCCACTCGACTGCATCAAGTCCGGTAGGCTTACGTCCGCCATGAGTAAAGATCTCCCATCGCCCAGGCTCAACTTGCTTTGCATCAATCGCAACCACAATACATTGCGACCCAAACTTATCCGCAGCTTTTTTGACAAACTCAGGCTCAAAAACGGCCGCAGTATTGATCGATACTTTATCAGCTCCAGCCAGCAATAAATCACGAATATTATCCGTATTTCTGACACCGCCACCGACGGTTAACGGAATAAAGACCTCGCTTGCCATACGGGAAACTGTCTCGTAAGTCGTTGCGCGGTTCTCATGGCTCGCAGTGATATCCAGAAAGGTAATTTCATCGGCACCTTCTTGGTTATATCGGCGGCTGACCTCAACTGGATCGCCTGCGTCCCGGATATCTTCGAATTGAACACCCTTAACAACCCGGCCCTGATCAACATCAAGACAGGGAATGATGCGCTTGGCGAGTCCCACTTACTCGGACTCCGTCAATGCAATTGCTTCAGCTAAATCGAGTGTACCCTCATAAATTGCACGGCCTGTGATCGCACCGATCACACCATCAGATTCAACGGCCATCAATTCAGTCACATCACTCAACCCTTTTAACCCGCCAGATGCGATGACTGGACACCCTGTCTCTCGCGCAAGTGAAGCAGTTGCCTCAATGTTGACGCCAGACAACATGCCATCACGGCCAATATCCGTATATACAACTGAAGACACACCAACATCTGCGAATCGTTTGACAACTTCGACGGCTGACGCTGTACTTGCTTCCGCCCAACCTTCAGTCGCAACCCAACCGTCTTTAGCGTCCACACCGACAATGATGTGTCCGGAAAATTGCTTACACGCTTCAGCGACGAACTGAGGATCCTTCACTGCCTGAGTTCCAATAATCACCCATGACAGACCAAGTTCCAGATACGCTTCAACCGTCGCAAGATCTCGAACCCCACCACCGAGTTGGACAGGCAGATTAGGGTGCTTTGCAAGAATACTTGCAACCGCTTCTCTATTTTCGGGCTTACCCGCAAAAGCTCCATCGAGATCAACCACGTGCAAACGTTCAGCACCTGCTTCAACCCATCGCGACGCTGTCGCTACAGGATCATCGGAATAGACCGTTGCATCATCCATACGTCCTTGGCGTAACCGCACACAGGTTCCATTTTTCAAATCGATAGCGGGGATAATCAGCATGTTCCGTCCCAAGTTAAAAAGTTGCGATAAAGATGGATGCCAGCGTCATGTGATTTTTCTGGATGAAACTGAACAGCAAATACATTGGGCTTCGATAGCGCTGCCGCAAATGGCGCGCCATAGTCACACGTCCCAACAACGCAGTCTTCGTTGGCATCGGCATAACGATAACTGTGCACAAAATAGAAACGGGTTCGATCATCGATTCCGGCCCATATTGGATGTGACCGTTGATGGACTTCATTCCAACCCATGTGAGGTACTTTCAAAGCATTTCCCTCAGGGCCTTTCATCGATTTCGAAAATTGTGTGATCTGTCCCGGAAATACGCCCAATGCGTTGACACCCGAACTTTCCTCACCGAACTCAGTGAGAATTTGCATGCCAACACAAACGCCCATCAGCGGTTTCTCCTGAATGACGTTGAAAACTACTGAATCGAGCCCTCGATCTTGAAGCCCTTGCATACAGTCACCCATTGCACCAACGCCCGGAAGTACGACTCGGTCAGCTGACTCAATCGTATTCGCATCCGACGTCACAAGCACTCGACACGGGCCTGCGTGTTCAACAGCTTTAGCCACACTGTGTAAATTGCCAGACCCGTAATCAATTACGGCGACTGTTTGGGTCATTTACAGCGATCCTTTGGTCGATGGAATGATTCCGCTCATCCGTGGATCTGGGCTCAAAGCCATCCGCAAAGCACGACCAAAGGCTTTAAACACTGTCTCAATTTGGTGATGAGAATTGTCACCTTTCAGGTTATCGATGTGCAGGGTCACTTGGGCGTGATTGACAAATCCCTGGAAAAACTCTCGGAACAAATCAACATCAAAACCACCGACGACTGAGCGCGTGAAGGGAACGTCATAAAACAAGCCTGGGCGACCAGAAAAATCAATCACAACTCGGCTCAATGCCTCATCAAGTGGAACATACGCGTGGCCATAACGCGTCATACCCTTCTTGTCTCCAACTGCTTCTGCGAACGCCTGACCTAAAGTAATCCCAACATCTTCAACAGTGTGGTGATCATCAATCTCAAGATCGCCGGTCGCCTGAATGGATAAATCGACCAAACCGTGGCGGGATACCTGATCAAGCATATGCTCGAAAAATGGAATTCCGGTTTTGAATTCCCCGACACCAGTTCCATCAAGATTTAGATTGATTTTGATCTGTGTTTCTAATGTATTTCTTTCGACTGAGGCAATACGATCTGCCATGGCCTGTTCCTTAAGCCGTTATAAACACCGTAGTATAGCGGTACTGGGTCTGACTGACGACAGAGGGTGTCATGCGAATTTTCAAAGCTCTGCTAATACTGGTGATGGTTTCCGTTGTTGCGGTCGCTGCTTCTGTGGCCTACATCACCCAAGTTCTCGACCCAAATGACCTCAAACCAACCTTAGTTGATACAGCAAAGAAGCAGCAAATCGCTCTGCAGTTGAACGGAAATATTGCATGGACTTTTTGGCCTTGGTTTGGAATTACCGTGGAAAATGTCCAAGCGCGCTCGACCAACTGGGCATTTGAAGCCGATCAACTGGAGGGTTCTCTGTCAATTTTGTCGGCTCTATCAAACACAGTTGTGATTGACGAATTGACGGCGATCTCACCAAAAGTCCGTTTCGATCTCAGCAATATCAATTCAAAAGAGTCTGATGCAGAAACGGGAAATGAGACCACGGGCCGTACGTTTCTCATTCGACAACTCGCCATTCGGGACGGCGAGATTACTGGATTGCATCCCGGTTTAACTCTGAGTCGCTTCAATTTTTTGGTCGACTCTCTAAGTCCAGCGACCGCAAGCAATCTCAATCTATCGACTTACATTGAATTCAATGAACAACAACTGCCACTCGAAGTGGACGCCGAAATTATTCCAACGGCCACCTTTGATGGGCTCACCGTTCGAAACGTTACGCTGAAATCACGTGAATTAACACTCGATTACTCAGGTTACCTGAGTGGGGCCACATCGGGGCAATTCAGTGGAGAGGGTCAACTCTCGGTTGCTGAATTATCAATCCGGCAATGGCTGCGAGCAGGTAATTTCCCTGTCCCCGAGACGAATGAACTCGATCGATTCAACCGTTTCACTCTCGAGACCGGCCTCAAGGTATCCAATGACCTGTTGAGTCTGCGACCCTTCACTTTGGGACTCGATGAGACCTCGATCGATGGACGGATCGACATCAACTTAAATCCGTTAAATCTCGATTTAGAGCTCTTAGCTGACCAGTTGAACTTAGATAGCTATCTAGCAAATAGCTCAGCAAGGGACGCACAATCATCCAGCCCACCACCGCTTCTACCCGGAACTTACAAACTGGATATCGGGTCGCTAACCATTCGTCAGCGCGAATTTACCGAGGTCGGGGTAGATCTGGGTATTGGTGCCGACGAAATCACCTTAGGTCGACTCGATGCGACACTGTTCGGAGGGGAGCTTCGCGCAGCTGGGACACATCTGATTGCGCCACAAATCACCAATATCACTGGAACAGTCAATGGGCTTCAATTAGCGCAATTTCAATTTTCAAAACCGCTCGACACTCTATCTGGCTCACTGCAATCAACTTTTGATCTGCGCGCAGCCGGACGAACGCCTGATGAGATGATGGCATCCGTATCTGGGCCCGCACGTGTGAAGATTGAAAATGCCTTTTTGGGGCCGCTCAACGTTTCTGACGCCATTTGCCAAACAATTGCAGCGACAAGTAACTTAAGCGCTGATACAGCAGATACATTGGCTATCAAAGCAGATTTCCAAGAGGGCATTGCGGTCATTGAATCGATGGATGCGACAGTGGCCAATCTTGTGATCCAGGGGAAAGGCCGTATTAGCCTCGTGTCTACAGCATCAAATATTCAGGGGTCCATTCAAGTACCTAC
>RGHP01000077.1 GCA_010024125.1 Gammaproteobacteria bacterium
CAGATGATAAGGATGTCGTCTCTGACTTGGCAAAAGCGTGGGCACAAGGTGAATGGACAGGGGATATGGATCAAATTCCCCAAGTGATTTCGGATTCGGTGAAAACAGCGATTACCACCGATCATCGGCGATGTCAGGGTCGCAGTTGTAGGCACTTCAAAGCGTGCCCTTATTTCAACGAGCGAGACTCATGGCTGGATGCTGATCTTCTGATAATTAATCATGATTTGCTGATGTCCGACTTAAAGCTCGGTGGCGGGGTGATATTGCCTCCATTAGAGCGGGTCATACTGATTGTGGATGAGGCGCATCAGCTTGCCCGTGTCGCATCAGATCAATTTACGGCGCACTGCCGAATCGCTCAAAGCTTAGGTGCAATTAAGACAATTGAACGGGTAATTTCCACATTACAGGGGATTCTTCCATCAGATCATCGGCTCGCAAATGATCTCACTCGGCTTCCGGAGCCTCTTGAGGGGTTTGGGCACATTTTGGCGAATTGGGGAAAAAGCTGTCTTGAGAGCTTGAAGGACCTGCCGGATAACGCTTTTGCTTTTCAAAATGGAGGGTCTCGCTACAGGTTGCACCTGGCAGAGAGTTTCCCCGCAACGACCGAGGGCTATGAGTCGGTAACAACGACACTGTCACGCATTCAAAAAGTGCGTGATTGGCTGAAATCGCTCGTATCACAGAGTGATCAAGACCTGATGCCTGAAACAGACGCAGAGTTATTGTCTGAGCAAATATCAATGGCTTTAGGGCGTCTTGAAGCAATTCCAGATCTCATTGCTGCGTTCTCTGAGGATGCGACGCAAAGTGGTGACGCTCGATGGTTACGCATTGGCCAGGATGTTCGGTATGCCACGCCAGATGACCCAACGGATCTTGAGTTTTGGGTCAGTCCCATGGAGCCTGCAGGCGCTCTAGCAGATGCTCTTTGGGGGAAGATCGGGGCCTGTGTTCTTACCTCCGCAACGCTCGCGCATCATGGGGGCTTTGATGGTCCTGCTGGCACCTTAGGCCTTCCGGTCAATTCAGGGTTAATTGTTGACGGTGCATTTCATTATCAATCGCAGGGGCGCTTGGTGATCTCGAAGTTTTCAGGTGACCCTCGCGATGATCAATCTCATGCAGAACGCATTGCCCGCTATCTCGATACACGCGTAGACAAAAACATTGGAATTCTCGTGCTATTCACCAGTTGGCGTTTGTGTTTTCAGGTCGAAGAGTTATTGGAAGAAGCTGTCCGAAAGGTGACTTTAGTTCAAGGTCAGAAGCCTTTGGCGCTTCTTCTCCAAGCGCATGAAAAGCGGCGCAATGAAGGCAAAATGTCAATTATATTCGGCTTGCAGAGTATGGCAGAAGGTCTTGATTTGCCTGGTGATTTAGCCAATGAAGTAGTCATTACACGATTACCATTTCAGCCGCCTGATGACCCGCGCGAAGCGACCTTGGCTGAATATTTAAAAAACCAAGGGCGCGATCCTTTCACCGAATTGTCACTCCCATCTGCGACAATTCGGCTACGGCAGGCTGTTGGACGTTTGATACGTTCTGAAACCGATACAGGTCAAGTAACGATGCTTGATCGCCGTTTGGTGAATACCCGTTGGGGCCAAAGCCTGCTAAAAGAGCTTCCTGCTTTTGAATTTGTTGAGGAATAGACTGAATGTCACAAGTTGCTATTGTTGCCGCCAAACGGACGGCTGTTGGAAATTTTGCTGGATCACTTGCTTCTGTATCAGCGGATGAATTGGGCGCAACCGTTATTCGTCAGTTACTTGCTGACACGGGATTGTCGGCTGATCAAGTTTCAGAGGTCATCCTCGGTCAGGTGTTAACTGCAGGTCAGGGGCAAAATCCTGCGCGTAAGGCCACAATGAATGCTGGCCTTCCTGAGACTTGTCCAGCAATGACGATCAATAAAGTCTGTGGTTCGGGTCTTAAAGCTGTGAGCCTTGGTGTACAAGCGATTCTATTGGGCGATGCTGAAGTCGTGATTGCGGGTGGTCAGGAAAATATGAGCCAGTCTGGTCATGTGCTCCTCGGCTCTCGTGATGGATTCCGCATGGGTAACGCGTCGCTCGTCGATACAATGTTGAAAGACGGACTAACTGATACATTCGGCGGTTATCACATGGGGATGACGGCTGAGAATGTTGCTAAGAAGTACGATATTTCACGTGAAGAGCAAGATGAATTTGCAGCAGCCTCTCAAGCCAAGGCATCGAAGGCGAGAGCAGAAGGCCGTTTTGACGATGAAATCGTTCCGGTCATGGTGCCTCAGCGCAAGAAAGATCCAATTGAATTTAAAATTGACGAGTTTATTCGCGATGGAGTGACTGCTGAGGCGCTCGGCAAACTGCGTCCTGCCTTCGATAAAGAAGGTACGGTGACTGCGGGGAATGCATCAGGCATCAATGATGGCGCCGCAGCCGTCATGTTGATGACTGTTGAGAAGGCCGAAGCTCTTGGCCTCCCAGTACTTGCGAAAGTGAAAGCTTACGCGTCTGCAGGTGTTGATCCAGAAATCATGGGAACAGGTCCGATTCCAGCGACAGAGCTTTGTCTTAAGAAGGCCGGTTGGACGCATCAAGACCTTGACCTGGTTGAAGCCAACGAAGCGTTTGCTGCGCAGGCAATCGGCGTGAACAAGGGTCTCGGTTGGGATACTTCCAAGGTCAACGTCAATGGTGGTGCGATTGCGATTGGTCATCCAATCGGTGCCTCTGGGTGTCGTGTATTCGTCAGCTTGGTTCACGAAATGATCAAACGCGATGCAAAGAAAGGTCTCGCAACATTGTGTATCGGTGGTGGTCAAGGGGTTGCGCTCGCGATCGAACGTTAATTCACACTGCAATTGATCCCTCGTGTAAACTTGTCGTTTCGATAACAAGTTGCGAGGGATCATGACTGATACGAATACTTCCTGGGATGTGGAATCCTTTGTTGTTGAGCCAGAAGAGGGTAAAACGCGATTTCACGACCTAGGGCTGCCAAAGGCCTTGATGCACGCAATCGCAGATCTTGGGTTTCGGTATGCAAGTCCAATCCAAAGTGAATCATTGCCCATCGTTTTAGATGGCGAAGATATTGTTGCCAAAGCACAAACAGGTACTGGGAAAACGGCAGCTTTCCTCATTTCGATTATTGATACCTTTTTAAGAGAACCCATTGAGGGTAAGCGTCGAACAGGTACTCCGCGCGCGTTGATCCTAGCGCCTACGCGTGAGCTCGTTGTGCAGATTGCTAAAGATGCCGAAAACCTATGTAAGTACACGCGCCTGTCTGTGGTTTCTATTGTTGGCGGAATGGATTATCAAAAGCAGCGCGATGATTTGCGACAAGTGCCTTGCGACATCATGGTGGCGACTCCGGGTCGCTTAATTGATTTCCTTGGTCAAAACGAGATTAATCTCCGGAAAATTGAAGTGTTGGTTTTGGATGAAGCTGATCGCATGTTGGATATGGGATTCATGCCAGATGTCCGTCGAATCGTTCGTGCCTGTCCGCGCAAAGAACTCCGTCAGACGCTACTTTTTTCGGCAACCTTTACTCCGCAGATTGTTGAGTTATCAGAGCGGTGGACCTTTGAGCCGACTCGCATTGAGATTGAGCCTGAACATGTCACCACCGAAACAGTTGAGCAGATCGTCTACATCACGACTGCAGAAACGAAATATCAATTACTGAAGAACGTGATTAATACGCGCGATCTTCACAAAGTGATGGTGTTCGCCAACCGTCGTGATCTCTGCAGGGATTTGGTCGATCGTCTTATCAAAGATGGAATTGACGCCGCTTTATTGAGTGGTGAGGTGCCTCAACGTAAGCGTATTCAAACGCTTGATCGATTCAAAGAGGGGAAAACGCGTATTCTGGTTGCGACAGACGTGGCTGGACGTGGTATCCACATCGATGGTGTTGGCCATGTAATCAACTACACCTTACCGGAAGACCCTGAGGATTATGTTCACAGAATTGGACGAACAGGGCGCGCAGGGAACGAGGGCACCTCGATTAGCTTTGCATGCGAAGATGATTCGTTCTTGCTGCCTGAAATCGAGGAGTTTATTGGCCGCAAACTCCCTTGTGAACAAGCCCCTGAGTCGTTACTAGAGGGATCAAATGGCGAGACAGTCGCTTAATTGGTCCTCTCCATTTTCAACTCTTGATGAAGACGTCTTCTACGCGAAGGTGTCTCCATCGGCTCTGATTAATCCGAGATGGGTCGATGTCAATGAATCCTTACTTGAAGTTATCGGGCTGCCGCTCGATTTTGACAATCCACTGACGCTCGACGCTTTCTCAGGAGGATCGCCTCTTGAAGGGTGGGATCCAATTGCTCAAGTGTACAGTGGTCACCAGTTTGGCCAATGGGCCGGGCAGTTGGGCGATGGGCGGGGACTCTACTTAGGCGAATGTGGTGGGTACGAATGGCATTTGAAAGGAGCCGGAAAGACACCGTTTTCGCGTTTTGGTGATGGGCGTTCCGTCTTACGGAGTGCGATCCGAGAATATCTTGGTTCTGAATATATGCATGCGCTCGGTGTCTCAACAACACGCGCGTTGACCCTTGTCGCTTCCGATACTCCAGTGCAGCGTGAAACGCTCGAACGTGGAGCAACACTGACCCGTCTTGCTAAAAGCCATCTGAGAATTGGGCATTTCGAACATTTCTACCATCAGAACTCGCATCAGGCGCTCGCCGAGCTGATCGAGTTCGCGATTTCCCAACTCGATCCTGATTTGAATGAGTTGCCGGATCGAATTGAGCAAGTGTTCGCGCGCTATATCGATCGGTCCGCGAAGCTAGTTGCGCAATGGATGGCTGTTGGATTCGTGCATGGGGTCATGAATACCGACAATACAGCGTTGTCAGGCGAGACATTGGATTACGGTCCGTACGGCTTCCTGATGGCTTACCGCGACGATTACGTGATCAACCACACAGATCAGGCCGGGCGATATGCCTACGGGCAGCAGCCACGCGTGATGCATTGGAATTTAGGGTGTTTAGCTGAAACCCTAACGCCTTTTCTATCCGTTGAAACATTGCGTGCGTTATTAAATACCTTCCCAGAGCGGTATCGACTTCATTACCGTTTAGAAATGGCAGGCCGCTTAGCGGTGGATCCGGCCCATGAAGACCTTCCGGAACTGGTCGATCAGCTCAAAGGCGTGTGGTCGAAGAACGGTATGTTTTACCCAGAATTATTCATCGCATTGCTCGATGAGTCGTTTAAAGGTCTCTCGAGACCGACTGCCGAAATGATCGTTCCCGAGCCGCTAAGAGCACTTTGGGAATCGATGGCTGAAAGCTCGCAAATTGAGGAAGCACGTGCAAAATCACCCGCGTGGATGCTCAGTCATTGGTTACTTGATCAGGTGATTGAGTCAGCAGAGGCAGGTGATTACGCACCAGTTCAATCGCTTCGTAAAGCAATTCATCAAGGCATTGGCCAGCCATGTGACGTTGCGACTAAGTTGGGTGATTCGCCGCCTGATCTGAATTCAGCGTATCATTTAAGCTGTAGTTCTTAAGGATTTAGCATGGAAGTAGCCATTATCGGTGCCGGAAGCTTTGGCACCGTTCTCGCAGATATCGCAGCCCATAATGGATGCAAAGTACGTATTTATGCGCGTCGTGAGGAAATGGTGCATGCAATCAATGCCTTTCATCGCAATCCACAATATCACCCTGATCTGGAACTGCATGCGTCGATTCATGCTTCAAAAGACCTAGCATCTGTGGTCTCAGGAGCGAATCTCGTGCTGTTATCCGTTCCATCGCGATCAATGGATACAATTTGTCAGGAGTTGGCGCGCGCGCTGCCTGTTGGAGTGCCACTCCTCTCGACAACCAAAGGGATTCGGTCTGAAGGCTTTAAATTGATGAGTCAGGTAATCAACGAGCGTTTACCCGAAAACCCTGTTGGTGTTTTATCTGGACCCAATCTTGCGCATGAAATCGCGAAGCGACATTTGACAGCATCGGTTGTTGCTAGTCAGTCTCCATTGGTTCGTCAGCTGGCTCGTGATGCTTTCGCAACAAAATATTTCAGGCTGTACAGCTCTGAGGATTTGGTTAGCGTTGAGCTCGGTGGTGCTCTGAAAAATATTTATGCAATTGCAGCTGGTCTTGCTGATGGTTTAGGCGTCGGTCAAAACACCAAAGCCCTTTTAATCACCCGCGCGCTAGCTGAGATGTCACGATTGTCATCACATATGGGCGGTAATCCTCTCAGCTTCCTGGGTCTCGCTGGGGTAGGTGATTTGTATGTGACGAGTGTCTCACCTTTATCGCGAAATTTCCGTGTTGGCCGTGCCTTGGCACAAGGAATGTCGCTCGAGGTTGCTGAAGCTGAGCTTGGTCAGGTTGCTGAAGGCGTCAATACGCTGCGTCTGGTCTATGAGCACTGCAACACCGATGGTGTAGCGATGCCCATTCTGAGTGCTTTGTATGATGTAATTTTTGGCGGTAAGCCTGTGAGACAGACCGCATTGCATATGATGCAAGCGGCGCATACCTCAGATGTTGAATTTTTGATGCCGGGGGCAAACCCCGCACTCTAACTAGGCTCTACGGTCTTTGAGATGGCCTGATAACGTATCGGCCATTTTCTTAAGAGACTTCTCAGTTGACTCCCAGCTAATGCAAGCGTCCGTGACTGAGACGCCATATTTAAGCTGTGAGAGGTCGTCAGGAATACTTTGGTTTCCTTCATTGATGTTCGACTCGATCATCACGCCACAGATCGAACGGTTCCCGTCTTTAATCTGATGAGCGATGTCGTCAAGCACGAGTGGTTGAACGTTATGATCTTTGTTTGAGTTGGCGTGTGAGCAATCGACAACGATGTTTGTTGGTAAGCCTGTTTTATTGAGCGCTTGTTCACAAAGGGCAATGCTCACGGAATCGTAGTTTGGCTTGCCACCGCCACCACGGAGCACGACATGACCGTATTGATTGCCCTTGGTTTTGGTGATGGCTACTTGCCCTTGTGGGTTAATGCCCAAAAAGGCATGGCCGCTCACCACTGATTTCATTGCGTTAACTGCCACGTCGAGTGATCCATCAGTTCCATTTTTAAAACCGACGGGTGAGGA
>RGHP01000078.1 GCA_010024125.1 Gammaproteobacteria bacterium
ATACCAGCGGCGCGACCAAACACCACGAGATCAAGCAGCGAATTACCGCCAAGACGGTTAGCACCGTGGACTGACACACATGCCGCTTCACCACAGGCATAGAGTCCTGGAATGATTTCGTCTTTTCCGTTGACCTGGGTGATAGCCTGACCATTCACATTGGTTGGAATGCCGCCCATCATGTAGTGGCATGTCGGAACGACCGGAATAGGAGTAACGGCTGGATCTACGTGCGCGAAAGTCTTCGACAATTCGGTGATACCAGGTAACCGGTTATGCACGATTTCTTTACCGAGGTGGTCAAGCTTGAGATAAACATGATCTCCATTCTCACCACAACCGCGGCCCTCGAGGATCTCTGTCATCATTGAGCGAGCGACGACGTCACGACCTGCCAGATCTTTCGCGTTCGGCGCATAGCGCTCCATAAAACGCTCGCCATCTTTGTTGATCAGATAGCCACCTTCGCCACGGCAACCTTCTGTAACCAATGTGCCTGCACCATGGATACCCGTTGGGTGGAACTGCCACATCTCCATATCCTGCATGGCGTATCCCGCACGCAGGGCCATACCAATACCGTCACCTGTGTTGATGTGTGCGTTCGTGGTTGACGCGTAGATGCGACCAGCACCACCGGTTGCGAGGACAGTCGCTTTTGACTCAACAAAAACCACTTCACCGGTTTCAATTTCAATCGCAATCACGCCAACGACAACGCCATCCTGGTTACGAACCAGATCAACAGCAAACCACTCATTTAAGAAGGTTGTGTTGTTCTTTAGGTTCGCCTGATAGAGCGTGTGAAGCAACGCGTGACCTGTACGGTCAGCAGCAGCACATGTCCGAGCGGCCTGACCGCCCGCACCATAGTCCTTTGACTGTCCACCAAATGGGCGCTGATAGATGCGACCATTATCGAAGCGCGAGAACGGGAGACCCATGTGCTCCAATTCGAACACGGCCTCTGGACCCACCGAGCACATATACTCAATCGCGTCTTGGTCACCAATGTAATCAGACCCTTTGACGGTGTCATACATGTGCCAGCGCCAGTCATCATTTGGATCCGCACTCGCGATCGCACACGTGATACCACCCTGCGCAGAAACCGTATGCGAACGTGTTGGAAACACTTTTGTTAAACAAGCTGTTTTAAACCCTGACTGAGCCATTTGCAGTGATGCACGCATACCCGCGCCGCCACCACCGATAACAACGGCATCAAAAGATAATTTGCGAAGCCCTGTCATGGATTAAAACCCCCACAAAATACTAATTGCCCAGACCACGTAGACGAATAAAGAAATCGCCACGCATCCCAAGAATGCCACTCGAACGGCACCTTTCTTCATATAGTCGGTCGCAACTGTCCACAAGCCAATCCAAGCGTGACCTGCCAACGCCAACACCGTCAGAAGCGTAAAAATACGCATCCACGTCTGACCCATAAATCCTTGCCATTGTGCAAAGGTCAATTCGCCGCCGTTAACTGCGAGCCAAACAACCATCACAACCGTATACGCTGCAAGGATCAAAGCGCTAAAACGCTGAACGACCCAATCAGCAACGCCGCTGCGGCCGTAGTTCAATACATTCGTTACCATACCCAAACCCCCGCTAGCACGATGAGCACCACAGCCAAAGCCATTGATACTTTTGCGAACACAGGACCTGACTCAAGCGTTTCGCCATATCCCATATCCATAAACAAGTGCTTCACACCAGCTACGAAATGATAGGCCAATGCCGCAAGTACTCCCCAGACGATGAACGCGACGAAACCGTTTTCCAATAATGCCAACGCATCTGCGAAACCAGCCTCGTTTTCAAGCGACATGCCTAAAAGAGCCATCAAAATAAAACTACCGAAGAACAGGATGACACCAGACACTCTGTGCAGAATGGATGCAATCGCAGTTATCGGGAAACGGAAGGTTGTCAGGTCTAGGTTGACCGGACGCTCACTCGACATAGCCATGTCTTGGAAATCCTCTTCATACCGGTGATCAATGTGGGCGACAGTATAGTCCTCTCTTTATAACGTTACAAAGGGTAACGCATGCTCCTTTATGACTAAATCGACTATGGCCAATTGACACCGGAATTCCCCTGATTATAGTGGGCAACGCTTCCGCACGTTGTGTGCACCGCACAAAGACCTCAGAAAACAGGTCTAACTAGCGGATTTACAAACAAAGGAGCCGAAAAACATGGCTGAAATAAATGCCACACTAACCCTCCCAACGGGTGAAGTTGTCGACCTACCAGTTCTCAAAGGATCGTACGGACCGGATGTGATCGATGTTTCAGGATTACTGAAAGCGGGATATTTCACTTACGACCCAGGTTTTATGTCGACAGCCTCGACTGAATCGAAGATCACTTATATCGATGGAGATGAAGGCGTGCTTCTTCATCGTGGTTATTCGATCGAAGATCTCGCGGAAAATTCTGACTACTTAGAAACCTGTTTTCTATTGTGGTATGGGCATCTCCCCAATAAAGAGCAAAAGAAAACCTTTGTGAATAATATTACACGTCACACCATGGTCCACGAGTCACTTGCGCATTTTTTTGATGGATTCCACCACAACGCACACCCCATGGCGATGATGTGTGGTGCAGTCGGGGCTCTGTCTGCGTTCTATCACGACGTGATGGATATCCGTTCAGATCGCGACCGCGAAATCGCGGCGCATCGCTTGGTCGCAAAAATGCCAACGCTTGCAGCTATGTGCTACAAGCACTCGATCGGCCAACCGTTCATGTATCCGCGGAACGATTTATCGTATGCCGCAAACTTCCTTTATATGATGTTTGGCACACCTTGTGAGGAGTACACGGTCAGTCCTGCGGTTGAAAAAGCGATGGATCGAATCTTCCTATTGCACGCCGACCACGAACAGAACGCGTCGACCTCCACCGTTCGCCTCTCGGGCTCAACAGGTGCAAACCCGTTTGCCTGTATCTCAGCCGGTATTGCGGCGCTCTGGGGGCCTGCCCATGGCGGCGCAAACGAGGCTGTCTTGATGATGCTTGACGAGATCGGATCAGTAGAAAACATTCCGATGTTTATCGAGAAAGCGAAAGATCCAAACGACCCGTTCAAGCTCATGGGCTTTGGACACCGGGTCTATAAGAATTTCGATCCACGCGCGAAGGTAATGAAAGCATCCAGTGACGAAGTGCTCGCGGAGCTTGGTGTGAATGATCCACGCCTAGCGGTTGCGATGGAACTTGAGCGGATTGCGCTGTCGGATCCATATTTTGCGGAACGTAAACTGTTCCCGAACGTTGACTTCTACTCAGGAATCATCCTGAGCGCGATTGGTATCCCAACCAGTATGTTCACTGTTATCTTTGCTGTGTCTCGGACAATTGGATGGATCGCTCACTGGCACGAGATGAGCTCAAGCCCATACAAAATCGGTCGACCACGGCAGCTCTACACTGGTGAGACCCCACGGCCCTATAAGGGTTAGGTGTAAATAAAAATCCCGGTGAGAACCGGGGTTTTTATTTCGGCACAACTGAAATCGATAGCTCAGCGTAGATCTCAAGAAAAAGCATCCTTAAGGCTATTCAGTCTCGCTGCCAGCAATTCCGAGTCGTAGGGAACTGATTCTCCGATCCCCCACACCGGATTAGGCCATGCATCATCGTCAGGGAATCGTGCGATACAGTGAATATGCAGCTGCCGAACCTGATTACCCAAAGCCGCAATGTTCAATTTATGTGGCGAAAACTGATCCCGCATGACTCGTGCGACGTGATCAATCTCAAGCCACACGTCACTTCGCAAGTCCGGACTTAAGTCAATTAACTCAACAGCGTGAGGAACCCGAGGAATGATTAAAAGCCAGGGCCAACGCTGGTCATCGACCAAACGCAAATCACATACACCGAGAGATGTAAGTGGATAACTCGTTTGCTTAAGCTGAGAATCTATTTCGAAGGTAATTGCATCCATGCGACAACCATTAATCCTTTCTTAATGAGTGACCATCGAGCCAACGCTGCTCGTCGTCTAGGCCAATTTCTTTCTTCCAAATCGGCACCCGAATTTTTAATTGATCGATTGCATCAGTCACGGCGCCCAATGCATCCTTTCGATGCGCACTGCTGGCTGCAATCACAACGCTCGCCTCACCTACCCGGACGAGGCCGCGTGAATGGATCATCACGAGCTTGACAGGATAATCAGCGCACACATCCAGACACAACTCACTCAGCGCTTTCAGTGCCAACTCAGGATGGACATCATAATCAACCGCGGTAGCCGACAGTCCTTCGTTATGATTACGTACAACACCAAAAAACTGCGCGATGGCACCGTGGGCAGGATCCTGCACTAAGTCATCTAGACCGGTCGTTTGACATGGTCCATCAATCAGGCCACACAGATACCGTTCACCCTCATTGCGAGCGAATAAATCCAAGTTACCCTCCAGCTACAGGCGGCAATAAGCTGACTTCATTACCTGACACTGTGACATGATCCTTCAACAATTCATCGCCCTCGGCGAACACAGAGCGCTTCAAAACAGCATCCAAATCGGACCGATTAACGCCTACAAGATGGCGAGAAACTGCTTCGCGAATACAGGACACGCTGACATCATCAACCTCGACCGTAAAATGATCTCCGAGATCCCTAAACGCCCCAAGACAATGCACTGTTATTGCAGTCACAGCCGACCTTTACGTCCCTGCTTTTCGATCATCACGATCGCTTTCGGTAACCCTTCCATGAAAATGCCAAAGCATTCTTTCACAGCTTGTAAACTGCCTGGAAGCGTAATCACAAGCGCCCTGCCGATTAATCCGCCGCCCATACGCGACAACCAGGCGGTCTTGGTGTAGACGGAACTTTCAGAGCGCAGCCACTCACCGAGGCCTGGCAATTCCGGATTTAAATGCTCAGCAAGTGCGAGTGGAGTGACATCACGCGGGCCAGGACCCGTTCCACCTGTGCACAGGATCACATGCGGGTCATGCTTTTCAGAGATCTCTGTAACAGTTTTTTGAATCAGATCAAAGTCATCTGGAATCACCTGATAGTCACACACTTCAGCACCCTGTTCGGTGAGTGAATCAACAAGATATCGACCTGACTCGTCGTCATAAGTCCCATCAGAAGCGCGATCGCTCATGACAACAACTGCTATTTTTCGCTCTGAAAGCGGAGTCGTCGATGGTAAGCGCTCATGAACCCAGTCAGGAATACTCGCTTCAGGATTAATCCAAACACCAGACTTTCCGCCGGTCTTGGTTAAGAGCTCAAGATCACTAATTCTGAGGACCGGATCTGTTCCTTTACACAGATCCCAAATACATAGCAGCGCTCCATTCGCACCCGCAAGCGCCTCCATCTCAACCCCAGTCTTCGCATGCGCAGCCGCTTCGCAAAACACGCGAACGGCTTGTGCATCATGATCGAGTTCGAAGGATACGAGGACTTGATCCAGAGGTAACGGATGGCACATCGGCAGGAGGTTGGCGCACTGCTTCGCTCCATTCACGCCAGCGATTTCTGCCATCGGAAAACAATCCCCTTTTGGCAGAGTTTTATCGCGGACTTTGACAAAAGCATTGGGGCCTAAGTGGATTGTTCCGGCTGCGACTGCACGACGTGTTGTATGGCGTTTGCCACCCACATCAATCATCGAAAAATTCGAAATGAGCTCACGTGCAGCCAAATTAACCCCCTATGGATGCAAAGTGCGGCGTCGCACCGGTGTTATGTTCATGTAATCCGTGGCCCGCAACCTTCAAATCGAGAAGTTCGCAGATCGTTTCTTTCAGCGCTTCTTTATCCGAATCCTTCTGCAATAGTGGACGCAAATCATGACCACCCTCGCCAAATAAGCACAGATGTAAACCACCCTTCGCCGAGACCCGTAGTCGGTTACAAGTTGTGCAAAAATCTTTTGAATATGGAGCAATCAGACCAACGCTACCAATATGATTCGGGTGTTTCCAAACGCGAGCCGGGCCTCCTAAGGCATCACGCGGTGCCTCAATCCAGCCACTCGCCTCGAGCTTTTTGACTAGCACATCACCCGACAGATGATGCTTCTCAAAGTACGCACCATTCTCTCCGGTCTCCATGAGCTCGATGAACCGCAGATTAACTCCCTCGGCAGCCCATTGAATAAACGCATCAAGCTCGGTGTGGTTCAAATCCTTCAGCAGAACCGCGTTGACCTTGACTGGAGAAAAGCCGATTTCTTGGCACAGTTTTAGGCCTTCCATCACCTCTTCGAAGCGATTCTTTCCTGTGATGAGCTCAAAACGTTCTGGCGTTAATCCATCAATCGATACATTAATTGCGTTGACCCCAGCATCAAAGAAACTTTGCGCACGTTCGGGCAACTTATACCCGTTCGTTGTCATCGCAACAGTTTCAATTCCTGGCGTTTGGGACACCACGCGGGCGATATCTAAGAAATCCTTCCGCAGCGTCGGCTCTCCGCCTGTCAGGCGAACTTTACGAGTCCCGAGCTCAGCGAACCCCGCAATTAAACGTCGAATTTCATCAACGCCGAGAAAGCCATCTGCCTCACCTTTATATCCATCAGGAAGGCAGTATGTACACTTGAAGTTGCAAACATCCGTGATCGACAACCGGAGGTACGGAAAGCTTCTTCCGAACCGATCTGTCAAAATTTTTTCAACCATGATGCGCCTTGGTTAACGTCAAATAATTATGCGACAGAAGAATCGCACAAAGCGTTATATACGTCAAAATATATCGGGTAAGCCACGCGGATTTGATGGATAGAAATTCACCATATCGCCGGCTTGCATCGAACCCAGGTGTTCGCTCAAAACGATCCAACCATTCATCTCAAGGAGCGGCATGGTTTGGAATGACTCTTGGCCCTCAAGCGCCCGGACGATCGCGCCGCCCTTTCCACGAACACACTGCGCTTTCAAAAACACAGCCAATCCCTCGGGTTTTTCGATATCGTTCTCAAGTCGCAGCTTGAGTGGTGTCTCTAGCGGCTTCTGCTGCATCACAGACAACGCGTAGTGTACATAGAAGCGACAGTTCACAACTGTAGACACAGGATTACCAGGAAGACCAAAATACAACGT
>RGHP01000079.1 GCA_010024125.1 Gammaproteobacteria bacterium
ATTCACTTGGGTGCCACATTCGGTCGGGTGCTCGTGGCGTTCGGTTTGGCTTGGGCCGTAGGTATTGCGATCGGGGCCGCCCTCGGTCGATCAGATAAACTCGATCGCTGGTTTTGGCCGTGGGTCAACACATTTCTCAACATGCCTGCGCTAGTCATTATTGTCATCTGTTACCTTGGTTTAGGGATGAGCGAGTTGGCCGCAGTTTTGGCTGTGGTTATTAATAAGGCGCCTCTGATAGCGACTAATGTTCGTGATGGCGTAAGACAGTTTGAGGGCAGGTATGACGAGTTCGCTACCATCTATCGATTGTCTTGGATCCAAAGGGTTCGGTTGATCTGGATCCCCCAGCTAGAACCCTTTTTGTTTACCGCATTGAGGACCGGTCTGTCACTGACCTGGAAGATTATTCTTGTTGTTGAGTTATTGGGGCGATCGTCTGGTATTGGTTTTCAGATTCATCTGTACTTTCAGTTGTTTGAGGTCGATATGATTTTGGCTTATGCGTTGAGTTTTATGATCGCGATGCAGCTGATTGAGTTGGGGGTAGTAAGGCCTCTTGAGCGTCGTGTGCAGCGTTGGCGGAAAGATGGTCAGCTGGCCTGATTGTTGGTTCGCCAACCAACTGATCGTCCGTGCGGGTATTCTGTCACCAGAGTCTCCGGTGGCCGTGATTAGTGGACACTCTGGCGTAGGAAAAACAACCCTATTGCGTGGTATCTGCAAGCACAATGGTCCTCTTAATCCGCGTTTGGTTTTTCAGGAGCCAACATTACTTCCGTGGCTCTCGGTAACAGATAATCTGAGGGTAGTTTGCGAGGATGTGCTGCTGCACGCAAAGTGGCTCAACTTATTCGGCTTACCAGACGTCGCTGGCCTGCGACCCGGACAGCTGTCTCTTGGCATGCAGCGCAGAATCGCCATTATAAGAGGTATTCTCGCTAAGCCAGGGCTTTTGCTTCTAGACGAGCCATCAGCGTCGCTGGACCCTGAGAATGTGGAGCGGCTCATCGTTAATATTCGAGAGGCCAATCCAGTATATTATGAGTTGGGTGGCCGTCCGGCCGAGATTGTTCGGGTATTGAAATAAAACGCACCGTGGTCGCGAGAACCTATGCAATACGGAATGCCTTCTTTGTCACGCTCCTAAAAATAGTTCGTCAAGCTTTCCCTAAAATAGGTCAGTTACTATCAACTATTTGGTCGATACATGATTTGATCTTCTGTGTCTAAGTCGCTCGATGCAGGGTCATTATCAGTAGATATTACCAGTGCGTGGGGGTAAGCGCGCGAGCAGACGGGATCCGCAGCTGATGCGTCCCCAGTAATTGCAAGCGCTTGGCATCGACAACCTCCGAAATCGATCTCTTTTCGATCACAGGACCTGCAGATCTCAGGCATCCAAGAATCACCTCGATAGGCGTTAAATGCGGGAGATTCATACCAGATTGTGCTTAATGATTGATCCCGTACATTTGGAAAAGAGAGATGCTCAAGCGTAGTCGCGTTGTGGCATGGGAGAACAGACCCATCCGGCGCTACAATCAACGCAACGCGCCCCCAGCCATTCATGCAGGACTTTGGGTACTCGGCGTAATGATCGACCGGCACATAATCAATGAGAAGCCGACCTTTCAACGACTCTCTCGCCTCGGCCACAATTTGATTTGTTCGAGACGATTGCTCCTGCGTTGGCATCAGGACCTGTTTGTTAAGCGCTGCCCAACCGTGGTATTGCACATTGGCTACTTCTAGCCGTCTTGCCCCAAGTTCCAACGCCAGTTCAATGGTCTCCGGAAGACGATCGAGGTTAAGACGGTGCATCACTGCGTTGACGGTCAGGGGGACCGATAGTTCGCGTACCCATCTTGCAAAATCGAGCTTTCGTTCAAGACTTCTATCCATGTTGCTGATGAGTTTTGCACCCTCAGAATCGACATCTTGCAAGGACAGTTGAATGTGATCACAGCCAGCCTCGACCAGATCATCTAGACGACCGCGCGTCAGTCCGATACCCGAAGTAATGAGATTAACGTAAAGATCTGCATCTCGTGCTGCCCGAATGAGCTCAGTTAAGTCTCGGCGCGCTGCGGGCTCACCACCGGATATGCTCACCTGAAGCACTCCAAGGTCGGCTGCTTCGGAGAATACTCGACCCCAATCTGTGGTCGAGATCTCTTTATCGTTCTTAATCAGTTCCGTTGGATTCGAGCAATATGGGCACTGCAGCGGACATCGGTGTGTCACTTCGGCCAGTAATACTTGTGGCGCCGGAATTGTCACCTGATTCATGTCCGCAAAACCCGTCTCATTACCATTGACGTACAGAACTCAACCACGTCTTGTGTGATGTCATTTTGATTTACTTCGAACCGAGTCGCGAGTCGAGAAATGATGTCTGTAATCGTCGATTGACCGTCGATCTCACTCATAATCGCAGTGCCGGTTTGGTTTAGTTCAATAAGAATCTCGGGGCCCAGTACCACGTAGCGCTCGCGTACTTTGTCGTGCTTTAGGCGCACGCCATAATCAAATTGCGGCGTCACAGAGGGCGGAATCAGATCGACCGTCATGCGGTTTTATCCAGCAGTCCGATTTGTGTTTGAGGATCCCAGGCACCAGGTGGGATAGTCCCCCCAAGATGATAGGCTGATGCGAGAGCATCAAGCATCGCCCATAGCATGCTGCACTTGAATTTTAGAGCATCGAGGCAACGTTCTTGATCCTCCCGAGTCTCGGCGGTCCGGTCGATAAAATCGAGAGCCCAGTTGGAGTCTCGATTCGCTTGGGCCTTTCGATATGAGAAATAGGTGAGGCTTTCTTCAGTAATGAAATCGTAATTCTGGAGCATTCCCTGAACGCGCTCGGCAATGATGTTGGGCGAAAATAGTTCGGTCAGTGAGGATGCTACAGCCTCAAGCACAGTGCGTTCACGCACGAACGTTAGATAAGCGTTGGATGCAAACTGGGTCGCAGGAAGAGCGCCTTGCATCGACATCACGTATTCTTTTGAAAATCCGAGTTGGCTTGTCAATGCCAGCCAGCGACGTAAGCCACCCTCGGGGTGATCATCGATCTCGCCGTCATGATCAACAATTCGTTCTCGCCATTCACGCCGATCCTCGGTCTCACTGAGTCGAGCCATGATTAATGAATCTTTTACGGGAATGATGCGTTGATAACAAAACCGATTGAGAGCCCAAGCCCTTACTTCGTCAATTGAGCAATGACCTTGATACATCCGATGATGATAAGGATGATTATTATGATACTGGGCTTCGCCGATTGCTCTCAGCTGAGCCTCAAATTCATCGCGAGAAAGTTTCATCGTCATATTTCAAATACCAATCCATCATGACAAATATCCCAGCCTGCATCCCGGATTGTTCGATGAGCCAGAGATTGTTCGTCCCAAATAGGGTTTGAGTTGTTAATGTGGAAGAATCGCTTGGTTTTTAACTTGCAATGCGAGAGCTGGGCGATTGGACCATCGCCCCCGGATATCGGTAGGTGACCCATGCGTCTCCCGGTTTTTTCTCCGAGCCCAAGCTGCGTCATCTCGTCATCTTCGAACACGGTCCCATCAAACAGCAGGTGGTCTGCAGTCTCGATACGTTCCTGCAGTTTTTGATCGATTTGTGCACAACTTGAAATCACCAACGTCTTACTAGTCTCGGTACGGATCTCGATACCGCTTGTGAATCCGAGATCTCCAGATTCAAACCCGAGGGAGTCCTCGAGGTATAGTGGCGCTTTCCCTGCGACTGTGAAAAGTTCGAACTCCACACCCGGAATCGGGCGGATCATTTCCGTGGTCTCTAGGGGATATTGCTTAACAAATTCTGGATCAAGCACTGCGAAAATTGAGTTCTCGTTAATTACTTCTAAAACTTTTGTTGGGCCGTAAATATCGAACGATTGTTTTTCGCGCAAATTTAAAAGACCGGCGACATTGTCCACGTCGGCATTCGTTAGGATAACTGCTCTGATAGGGGTGTTGCGGACCCCCATCGGATGCTGATCTCTGGGATGTAATTGCGGGGTCTGGAGGATCTGCTGCCTCAGGTCAGGGGATGCGTTAATAACAACGTATCCTGTCTCAGGGCTACCCACCGCGACACTGGCCTGTGTCTGTGCTGGAAGACGATTATGCCAGACATTTGCGCTTTGTCCTCCGGCGCAATTCCATTGGGGAAGCCCACCGCCCGCTGCGGCTCCAAGAACGATCAGATCCAAAAGGATAACCTTTTCAGCAAATTTTTATTTCAGGGTAGAGGTGCAGAGGGGCAAGAAATGCCCCTCCGGTCTCAACTCAGAACAGAGGACGATCGCCTTCTGCTGGAGCATACATATTGATTTCACAACCGCATGACATTTCGATTGCTGTTGGTTTTTGCCACATGATAACTACCTCCAGTAGCGTTGTTATTATTCAAAACTGACTCCGCCAGTACCCTCACCCTGCAAGACCCAAGGTTATATGTCAACCCCCTCGGTATTGAGAAAAACCTGGGGTTGACATGACCTCGGAGTGCCCTGGAGGTTTAGCTGACGATTTATTTCAACATTTGTTCTCCAGCAATTGGTAGTAATGCTCTACTACGAACTTCTCAGTTAAGTTGACAAGGCGACTCCGGTTGATCAGAGCCGAGGGTATCCACGTAGTGTTTCGGATGCAGAAACTTGGGCATTGGAGCGACTGCGATTACTGCCTCCCCCGTTGCCAGTAAAATCGGTTGTCTTAGCTGGTGGTTCCATTTCCTGATCGAGCCGCGTGTTCCCTTGTAGAGATCGACTTGTGCGTCAGGGTGCTTGAGGATTTGCCGAGGGCTCAGTGACTGTGCGTTGTTCTCCGCCAGGCTTAGGCTGTTAGTGATTAACTTGATGGCGCTCCAGGCAGCAAACTCAGCATCACTCATTGCTTCACTGGACGGCAACAGATTAGTGTGATCAAACTGTTGGTATCGTTCATTTAACTGAGGTGCACCGTACCGTTCTAGGGTTCGGTGCCAGCCTACTGGTGTCAGTCCAACGTCCCCAACAACGGGCCTCGCACGTCTGGTGCTGTATTGAATGTATCGACCAAAATCTCGTTCACTATCTATCACGGCAACGACATCATAGGACGCTCCGCCGGTGAGAAACTCGGGTTTATTTTTGTCACGGTCATCGGGATGGTGCGATATCGTGAACTGGCGTGTGTCTGAGATCTCCGCACCAAATTTTTTCAGACTTTTCTGTAAGACTTCCGTCCGTTTTTTGTCACGCTCAGACGGTCCGTGTACGACCAGTACTTTCCGCCACCCGCGATAAATCAGGAACTGGCCAAGCGCGTCGAAGTACATTCGCTCGGATGGGATCGTATGGTAGAGCGATGGTAAACACATCTGGTCGCGGAGATCTGAGTCTGGATGTCTCACATTAATCGTTACGCGCTCCAGTGTATCAAGCATCGTAGCCACTTGAGTAAATTCGGGTTTCGGTAGATCGAGGATGACCATAGCATCCGCCGGGATTTGTGACAGTTGTTCCTCGATCGGTTGTTGATCATTCAGATCGATGATTTTTAACTCAGGAACAACCCCGTACGCCTCAAAACTGGTGGTTGATTCGAATAATGCGAGCTCCACCCCGCGGCGGACAGGTCGCTCGACGCGGGTTTGGATACCGGCAAAGCTTTGGCCTCGGGTGCCAGACTCTGCGCCAGAAGCCGTCACGATGACGACGTGAAAGGTGGCGGCCGAAGCGTGGCCAATGAGGCTTACAAATATGATGGTCAAGAACCGAAATAGGCTCATTCAAATACCTCTATCGAGTGTGGAATCAATCCAGCGCGTTTGGTTAGGATGGGGCGTCTTGTGTTTAGGTCAATCATCGTAAAGTCATCAGAGAGGCCGTTCAATACGATAAGGGTTTGTGCGTCGGGCGATAAGCCAAGCCCCCAGGCGCGCCTGCCGACCAAGATGTATTTCTTAATCTCTAGCGTCTTGGTGTCGACTAACGCGACGTGATTGGCGCTGCCCAGTGCTACGTATGCCTCGTTACGGTTGGGGTTAAATAGAATGTCGACCGGTGTCATTTGTTCTGGGCGGAAGCCCTTGGGAGCAAAAATCACCTCACCTTTTTTTGTGCGGGTTTTGGTGTCAAATATCTCAACACGGCTACCCATTTCCGACGAGACCCAAAGCTCATCGTTCGACAATGCGATCCGGCGCGGGCGAAGATTAGTTCGTATGACATCGAGTGGTTGATAGGTCGAGCCATCGAAGACATGGATGAGGCCGGCGTTCTCAGATGCGACGAAAATTAAATTGCCGTTGCCAGTGATCGCTACACCGTCTGGCTCGAGTCCTGTTGGCAACTCAGCGATTAAACGACCGGACTCTAGGTCATAGACCGACGCTTGAGAGGCTCCCTCGTTCGTGACCAATAGCTGTCCGCTCGGTTTGTGAAAAGTAAGGTTCATCGCGCCGGTGACATTTTTAATCTCGGTTTCGATGGCCTTCGTTTTCCGGTTGTAGGTGATTACTTTGTCGTCATCGGAGCAGGCAATCAGGACCTGTGAATTATTAATCCCTTTGGTCATCCCGCGTGGGCGACTGCAGAGTGTGGCGACGTGAGTGGTTGATCCTTCATTATTAATGTGGATCAAATCACCTGATCGCTCATTTGTAATGATCGCTTCGAATGCGGCGAGACTTGGACTCGTGCCCAAACTGATGAGGGTAACGAAAGCAAGCACGAAAGCCTGCACGTTACGGTCGTTCTGGTTTTGCATTTGGATCAAGTTACCTTTCCTTAATGTCTGGGCTGCTCAGTAGTTATTGAGTTATACGTTACACATGCCATAACGTAACCCTTAACAGCCGTCTTCGAGTATTAGTGGGTTACTACCCATCTGTTTTTCAAGGACCTTAAACTAACCATAGCGCTAGTGTGCTTGGAACGCTGCGTTTCGGTATTCACAGAATATTTGTTAGCAAGATAAATATTGTCTTGGTAACAGATGTTTGTTTGGGATACCAAGGGGTTCTGCGTAAAGAAGGCGCGGATCGATGGGGTTGTTCCGTATATTAGGTT
>RGHP01000080.1 GCA_010024125.1 Gammaproteobacteria bacterium
TGCATTTAACAACTACAAGCTCGGTGCAGACATGGTGTTCGCTCTGCCGACAACGCGTCTTGCCGTGATGGGGCCTGCAGGAAAGGAGTTTGTTTATAAAGATGAGCTCAAAGCGATGCGCCTTGAAGCCAAGAATCGTGCAGCCAACGGTGATACTGAGGCTGCGAATTGGCTGAAAGAACAGGAAGCCCTTCTCAGTCAGCGCTATGAAGCTGAATTAATGAACCCGAAAGAAGCACTCTCTCTGGGTTCCATCAGTCAAATCGTGATGCCGCAAGATTTGCGACAAACGCTTGGTGAAAACTTCATCCGTTACATCAAGGCTTACCAGCCAAAACCGATGACTGCGATCCAGAGGGAGTTCCACTAATGCGCCACGACTTGATTCATCAAAACCGTCGCCTGTCTCAGTCAAACTCTGCCTGGGTCAAGCAATTCGCATGCGAAGACATTGATTGCTTAATCATCTGCCGCGGACCCATTCGTAAAGAAGTCATGGATGTCCTGACAGAAATGGGCGCCAAATACGGCATTTTGTTGTCTGAAAAAGACTCGATTACTTATCAAAATGCATTGGCACCTGAACTTCGTTTAATTTCAGATCCGACCCGCATCCATCGCGTACCAGACTACACAGGTGCGAGTAAAGAAGAACGCGACCAGCGTATCCAACAAATCATTCAGATCGCCAAAGACAATGGTCACAACTCCATCTTTGCTGGTTATGGATTCATGGCTGAGGATGAGAGTCTTGTCCGCGCTATCGAAGAGTCTGGACTCACGTTCATCGGCCCCTGCTCTCGCACCGTGCGCCAAGCTGGACTCAAAGATGAAGCGAAGCGAACTGCACTTGCAGCTGACGTATCCGTTGTTCCTGGCGTCGACGATCTCACCGTACGCACATTGCTCACCAAAGCAGAACGCGAAGGTGGTCTCGACGCAATCGCTAAGGAACACAAACTCGACGCGCCACAAGGTGCGACTGACGCAGAGAAAGCTGAAGCGTTACTTGCCTCGAGCTATAACGCACTGGTTGATGTCATTACAATTGATGAGATCGCAGCACAGGCTGAAATTGAAGTTGCCAAGCTCTTTGATCAACAACCAAATAATCGGATCCGCCTGAAAGCAATCGGCGGCGGCGGCGGCAAAGGACAACGCATCTTGGTCGCACCAAAAGACTACGCAGGTGATCACGCCACGCAAGTCAAAGATGCCTCAGCTAAAGTCCCTGCACTGCTTCGCGAAGTGCTGAATGAAGTGAAGGCGACAGGCCGTGGTGACAACAAAAACGTCTTGATCGAATTGAATATCGAGACCACACGTCACCAAGAAATTCAGGTCATTGGTAATGGTGACTGGTGCCTGACACTTGGTGGGCGTGACTGTTCATTACAGATGCACGAGCAAAAATTATTAGAAGTCTCAACCACGGTTGAAAGCATCCAACATGCGATTGATGCATCGATTAACAAACCGTCACAAAAGAAAGCGCTTGAGTCAGACCTCACAATTCTTGAAAGAATGGAAGATGAGGCCACACGCTTCGGCACTGCTGTTGGACTCGATTCCGTCTCGACATTTGAGTGTATCGTCGATGCTGACCAGCACTTCTTCATGGAAATGAATACTCGTATTCAGGTCGAGCATCGCGTCAGTGAACTGTGTTACGGACTCCGCTTTGAAAACCCAAGCGATCCATCAGACGCCTTTGTGGTCAATTCACTGGTGGAAGCCATGGCAATCATCGCTTGGCACAAACAACAACTTCCGAAGCCAACGCGTGTTCCTCGCGTGACAGCATCTGTGGAAGCACGCCTGAATGCGACCAACGCTGGCCTCGCACCACATGCAGGCGGAGTGATTGAGTATTGGTCGTCTCCAATCGATGGTGAGATCCGTGATGACCAGGGTATCTGCGTGAAAAACCCAGACACTGGCGCATTCATGAAATACACCTTAGCGGGTGCTTATGACTCAAACGTCGCCCTTCTCTTAACAGTTGGTGATAATCGCTTGGTCAGTTATGAGCGAATGGCTGAAGTTTTACGGAAAATGACGATTGACGGCCAAGATGTGCAAACCAATCTTGAGTTTCATTACGGCCTCGTTCACTGGTTCCTGGCTCAAAATCCGTATGCAAAATCAACAACAGCATTCATCCAGCCCTATCTCACGTTGACTGGGCTGTTATTCGACGAAGCCAAAAAGCTCGATCTGGATGCAGGGTTTAATCATCTCGCGAGTCAATCAGCGTATCCCGAGGTATTTGCCCGTAAGCAAACACTCGTGACTCGTCCATTGAAACGCCTGCTGACCAACCCTCACTTGCTGATCGGCTGGATTTCAAAGGTCCGTCGTCACTGGTCAATCGAAGCAGGTCAATTCACTTGGAATACCAATCCTTTCAATGTATTGGCTGACCTTTACCACTACCTGAACATGGATTTTGTGGATGCTGCTCCTGCGCTTGAAGTCATCTGGGATCATGATCAACTCATTCTTGACCAAGGCCTCAGTTTCTACCAAGAACTTGAAGACCAACTCGGAACGCATCGCTGGGCCCAATTGTCACAACTGCTGTCAACAGATCAAGCGCCCAAGGCAATTGATGCTGCGCTATGGGGTGATATCCGAGCGGCTCATCGCGGATTCCAGGCAGGCTTGGAATTGATGGCTGCTGTCGCAAAATCAGCACTCGCTGTCGGCTTTGATGAGCTCAAGGTCAATGATGATCTGACAGTCACAATTCCAGATCGCCTGAAAGAATCAGAACTTACAGAACGTGCGCGGAAAATTCTCGTGCCACCCCCTGTTGCCTCAGCAAATGAGATCGTTGCCGTGTCAGGCGGTATGTTCTATGCCCAAGAAACACCAGGCGCCCCGCACTTCCTTGAAGTTGGAACACACTTTGAAGTGGGCGATCCGCTCTACATCATCGAAGTCATGAAAATGTTCAATAAGGTGTATGCTGAATTCTCGGGTACCGTGACCGAAGCCCTTATCGAGCGTGGAGACGGGGTGATTGTGAAGAAGGGCGAGACTTTGTATCGCATCGAACCCGATGAAGTTGCCGAAGAGATTGATGAAGAAGTACTCGCGAAAGCACGTCTTGCTCATACAGTCGAACAACTGAGTGCGTTGTGAGGACAGCATGACAGATAAGAAACAGTGGGAAGAACTCGTCGCTAAAGAGTCAAAAGGACTCACTCCAGATGAGATGACCTGGTTCACTCCAGAGGGAATCGGGCTGAAGATTCTGTATACAGAAGATGATGTCAAAAACCTCGAAACACGGAAAAGTATGCCGGGTATGACACCATTCATGCGTGGTCCAAAAGCCACGATGTACGCTGGCCGCCCTTGGACAATCCGTCAATACGCCGGTTTCTCAACTGCGGAAGAATCCAATGCTTTCTATCGTAAAGCCTTAGCTGCGGGCGGTCAGGGTGTATCGGTTGCATTTGATTTGGCAACGCACCGCGGTTATGACTCAGATCATCCGCGCGTCTCAGGCGATGTTGGCAAGGCCGGTGTTGCTATCGACTCGGTCGAGGATATGAAGATCTTGTTTGATGGTATTCCGCTTGATCAGGTCTCAGTCTCAATGACCATGAATGGCGCGGTACTGCCTGTATTGGCAGGCTATATCGTCGCTGCTGAAGAGCAAGGCGTATCCCAAGACAAGCTGTCAGGAACGATTCAGAACGATATCTTGAAAGAGTTCATGGTTCGGAACACCTATATCTATCCGCCAGAACCATCGATGCGAATCATCGGAGACATCATTGGCTATTGCTCAGACAATATGCCGAAATTCAATACGATTTCGATCTCTGGCTATCATATTCAAGAAGCAGGTGCTGATGCCGCTCTCGAGCTCGCCTATACACTTGCTGACGGCAAAGAATATATCCGCACTGCGCTCGCCGCAGGACTGGATATCGACCAATTTGCACCGCGTTTGTCGTTTTTCTTTGGTATCGGGATGAACTTCTACATGGAGATCGCAAAGCTTAGAGCCGCGCGTCTTTTGTGGAATGAGATTGTGAATGAGTTCAACCCGAAATCGGATCGCTCTACTGTTTTGAGAACGCATTGCCAAACCTCAGGCTGGTCGCTCACAGAGCAAGATCCATATAACAACGTGGTCAGAACGACCATTGAGGCCATGGCTGCGGTTTTTGGCGGAACCCAATCACTGCACACCAACTCATTTGATGAAGCCATTGCCCTACCAACAGAATTCAGCGCACGGATCGCACGGAATACTCAGTTGATTCTCCAAGAAGAGACTGGAATTCGTCAGGTAGTGGATCCTTGGGGTGGTTCTTACATGATGGAATCACTCACCAATGAACTTGCCGAGCGCGCACGTGAATTAATCGCGGAAGTGGAAAAAGAAGGCGGTATGGCCAAAGCGATCGAAGCTGGCCTTCCAAAGCTTCGCATCGAAGAATCCGCGACCAACAAACAAGCGCGGATCGACCGCGGTGAAGATGTCATCGTCGGCGTTAATAAATACACCCTTCCCGAAGGGTCAGAGGACGAATTTGAAGTTCTCTCAATCGATAACGAAAAGGTCCGTGACGCGCAAATTGAACGCCTCAAGTCAATCAAGGCGTCGCGTGATTCAGCCCGCGCTGAATCCTGTCTGAAGGCGATTACCGACTGCGCCTCGGGTGGTCCTGGTAATCTGCTTGGTCTTGCAGTCGAGGCAACACGCGCACGGTGTACAGTGGGCGAAATCTCTGATGCAATGGAAGTTGTATTCAAACGATTCCAAGCAACGCACCGGAGTGTTTCAGGCGTGTACGGTAGCCACTTTAAAGACGATTCGGATTGGCAGGCTCTGACAACTCGAATTTCTGAATTTGAATCCCGCGATGGACGTCGCCCTCGCATCTTGGTCGCAAAAATGGGACAAGATGGCCACGACCGGGGAGCTAAAGTTGTCGCAACAGCCTTTGCTGATCTTGGATTTGATGTGGACTTGAGTCCAATGTTCTCAACGCCTGAAGAAGTCGCTCGTCAGGCAATCGAAAATGACGTGCATGCGATTGGTGTCAGTTCATTAGCAGCAGGCCATTTGACCCTGATCCCAGAACTGAAAGCAGCGCTGGCTGCAGAAGGAGCCGATGACATCGTTGTCTTTGCAGGTGGCGTGATTCCAAGAAAGGATTACCAAGCACTCTATGACCACGGTGTCGCAGCAATCTTTGGTCCAGGAACGAAAATTCCGACCTGTGCGAAATCCGTTCTCGACGCGATTGAGAAAACAGGTGCCTGAGATCGATTTTGACGCGTTACGCAATGGTCAGCGCCGCGCGCTGGCCAAAGCGATTACGCTCATTGAGTCAACCAACCCTGCGCATCGCAGGGAAGCTGCTGCACTGTTAGAACAATGCCTACCCCACTCAGGTAACAGCCTACGGATCGGCATTTCAGGTGTTCCCGGGGTGGGTAAATCAACGTTTATTGAAGCATTTGGGCTATTTCTGATCAGCCTTGGAAAACGCGTTGGTGTTCTCGCTGTCGACCCCTCCTCTCCTCTACACGGCGGATCGATTTTAGGTGACAAGACACGGATGGAGCACTTGTCTCGAGAAGACAATGCGTTTATCAGACCCTCACCTGCCGGCCGGTCTTTGGGTGGTGTCGCAAACAGAACCCGTGAGGCGATCCTCGTTGCTGAGTCGGCAGGCTTCGACGTCATCTTAGTAGAAACCGTCGGTGTTGGCCAAAGCGAATACGAAGTGCACTCAATGACCGATTTGTTTCTTGTCTTGATGCAACCTGGAGCTGGTGATGAGCTTCAGGGAATCAAAAAAGGTATCCTTGAGCTCGCTGATTTTATCGTCGTGAATAAAGCAGATGGGGATGCTGAGCGTCTCGCCAGTCAATCTGTGGTGCATTACAAAAACGCAATGGGATTTCTCAATCATCAAGGATTCTGGACGCCGGAAGTATTATCTGTCAGCTCACTCCAACCACGCGGAATCGATACCTTGTGGGAACGTATGGAGGCGTACTGCAAAGCAGGATCTGAAGCCATTCCAGAACGACGCGCGACGCAGGCCAGTCAGTGGTTTGAACGACTACTCAATGACGGAATCACCGACCTTCTGAAAGCAAACGCCACCTGGGCTTCGCTGTATCAAGAACAAAAAGCACGCGTAGCCTCAGGCGAGGTTGCTCCGCCCCAAGCAGCGCTCGCGTGCATCGAACCATTGGAAAGAGCGCTCTCGACCTAGTGAGCAGGCTCTTCTTCGGGAATCTCGTAAGCCCTCACCGCACGAAGCAAATCACTGCGAGATATTTGTCCAATCAATCGGTTCTCGTGATCGACTACAGGTAAGCGTCTGCGACCTGACGTCACCATTTGGTTCGCAGCCTCCACAATGCTTGTGCCAAGCCGGATTGTTTCAACAGACGTCGTCAGTACATCAGCAACCGATCCACCGACCTCCCCTTGATAGGTGCCGACTAAAATAGCTTTTAAGCAATCATGTTCGGACACCATCCCGATCAAATGACCGGATCCATCAACCACAGGAGCGCCAGAAATTCCGCGCCTGAGCAGCAGATCTACCAACGAAAGCAGATCCATCTCCTCGGTCGCTGTTGCTAAATTTCTGGTCATAAAGTCATCAATTAAGATAGACCGGAACATCTAAGCCTCCTTTTTCTTATATGCTTACGGTCAGAATACGCCTACGAGACAGGAGAACAATAGGCATGTTGCACAAAATCGATCACGTCGGGATTGCCGTTACAGACATTGAGGAGGCCATCAAAACATACCAAGGCCTCGGTTTTACGCTCAAGGGCCGCGATCGCGTGGACTCACAGAAAGTTGAAACCGCATTTTTCCAGATCGGCGAATCATGCATTGAGCTCATCGCAGCAACTGAGCCTGATAGCCCCATCGCAAAATTCATTGAGAAAAATGCAGGCAAAGGCGGTCTGCAACAACTCGCGATCACAGTGACAGATATCGAGGCTGAACTCGCGCGTCTCAAAGCCGAAGGCTATACCTTGATTAATGAATCACCAGTTCC
>RGHP01000009.1 GCA_010024125.1 Gammaproteobacteria bacterium
AAGAATGTAGTGCTTCCACCGAATGATTCCCATGCAATACCAGACAGGGTTGCACCCAACGATCCGCCAATCCCAAACACACACCCGCTATACAAAGCCATCCCTCGACCGGAAAGCTTGCCTGGGAACCAACGGCGAATAAATTCAATGCTCACCGAGTGGATTGCACCGAAAGTAAACGCATGCAAGAGCTGTAACATGATGACCAGCCATACAACGTCAGGGTATGCCCCAATCAATATCCACCGCATCGATCCCAGCGCCAGCGAAACCGTTAGAAGAACACGCAGATCAAGTGTGCGAATAAAGCGTGGCAAAACAAAAAATAGAATCACTTCAGCAAGCACACCAAGCGCCCACAGCTGACCCGCCTGAAACGCGGTGTATCCATGATCTTGAACATAGAGCGTAAAAAATACGTTCAAGGGTCCATGTGTCAGTTGGTTCAACGATGCGACAACAAAGAAAATCAACACTGATGCATTACTCAGCCTACTTCGTATCCCTTCGTCACTGTTCTCTGACGGGTGAACACGACCATGCCCCGGCAACGTCATAGAGATCGCTGCAGACACGAGTAACCCGGCGATAATTAGCCACGGCAAAATGCCGTATTCGACATCTGAGAATAGCCAGCCCGAAGCCAGCATCATGGCAATAAAGCCAATCGAACCCCAGACGCGAATTGATGAATACAAGTGATGATCATTACCCAAATACTCGAGCGTCAACGTATCAAATTGGGCAATGATGGCATTCCAAAACACACCAAATAAGGCAAGCACGAGACAGAGACCGAAGAAATCGACATCAAGCAGCAAGAGCCCTGCGGCCAACGTCGACCCAATGATACCAATCTGAACCACTCGAAGGCGGTTTGGCAGGTAATCACCGAGCGTACCCCAAAGGTACGGCGCTATAATTTTTGAGCCTGTCAGCACGCCGATTGCGATGCCGATTTCAGAAGCGCTAAAACCAAGTGACTGAAAGTAAGGGCCGAACCACCCAATACTCAGAGCGACGACCGCGAAATACAAACCATACAAACTGCCAAGCCGAGCACTTGGCACTTGCGTTATCACGTCGATGCGAATCCGGGAATAACTGGCGTATCGGTGACCACGTGACCATTTTGTCCACGATGACGGAGTGCATGATCAAGGAGAACAAGTGCAACCATGGCCTCCGCGATTGGCGTTGCACGAATACCGACACAAGGATCATGGCGACCTTTGGTGATGACGTCTGTCACCTCGCCTTGCTTGTTGATTGTTTTACCCGGAGTGGTAATCGAACTGGTTGGCTTTAATGCCAAATGCGCAACAAGCGGCTGTCCTGTACTAATCCCACCGAGTACACCACCTGCATTGTTTGTGAGGAATCCATCTGGAGTCATGACATCGCGATGCTCAGAACCTCGGCGATTCACAACCGCCATACCCTCTCCAATTTCGACACCTTTCACCGCATTAATCGACATCAACGCGTGAGCAATATCCGCATCCAATCGATCAAACACCGGCTCTCCCCAACCCGGCGGAAGCCCTTCAGCAACCACCGTCAAACGCGCACCGATTGAATCTTCATCACGCCGCAACTGGTCCATATACGCTTCAAGTTCACCAATGCGGTCAGGGTCAGGGCTAAAGAATGGATTGGTGTCCACAATCGACCAATCTTTGATTTCGCATTGAATCGGGCCGAGCTGAGTCAAACAACCGCGCACTTTGACCGAAAATAGATGCGCCAAGACTTTCTTCGCGATTGCTCCTGCCGCCACTCGCATCGCTGTCTCGCGCGCAGAGCTACGCCCACCACCACGATAGTCACGAATTCCGTACTTATGCTCATAGGTGTAGTCTGCATGCGCCGGACGAAAGACATCTTTGATATTCGAATAATCTTTCGAGCGTTGATCTGTATTACGAATCAAAAGCGCAATCGGCGTACCTGTTGTGACCCCTTCGAAGACACCCGACAAGATCTCAACTTCATCCGCCTCGCGTCGCTGCGTGGTGTGCTTACTCTGACCAGGCTTCCTGCGGTCCAAATCAATCTGGATATCTTCAACTGATAGCGGAATTTGAGGAGGACACCCATCCACAACAGCGACCAAGCCAGGGCCATGGCTCTCACCTGCTGTCGAGACTGTAAATAACGTGCCGAATGTATTCCCGCTCATAAGTAATTCCGATTAAAACGCCGAGTATAGCGTGTTCAGTTCATGCTTTGAGAGCACGCAAACACCATGCCCTCCAAATTCGAATTCAAGCCATTGTACAGGCTCACCCGTCCGCGCGGTGACTTCCCGATCAAGAAGCCCCCACGTATTACCAACCTCGAGAATCATAATCCCATCATCGGCCAACCAATCGGACGCCTGACTGAGAAGCCGTCTCACAAGCTCAAGCCCATCGTCACCGGATGCCAGCGCGATCTCAGGCTCCTTTCGGTATTCCGGAGGCAGGTCGGCCATATCCTCTGCATCGACATAGGGCGGGTTACAAATAATGACATCAAAGGTGTCATCAAATAGCGCATCGAAACCATCCGACTGAATCACCTCAAGTCGATCTCCGACCTGATGAAAATCAACATTCTCGCGTGCCACCTGACAAGCACCCGACTCAAGATCAGCTAAGACACCTGTACTTTCAGGAAACGCCAGAGCGGTCGTGATACCGAGACATCCAGAGCCTGTACACAGGTCAAGAAAGCGAATTGGACGCTCAACCGGCGCATCAAACCAAGGCTTAAATTCCGTTTCAATCAGCTCAAAAATGGGGCTCCGAGGAATCAGTACACGCTCATCAACAATAAACGGGAGACCCGCATACCACGCCTTCTTTGTAAGATACGGGACAGGTATCCGCTCGTGAACACGTTTGTGGATCAAATCCAAAACATGTCGTCGCTCATCCGACGTCAGACTGGCATCAAGTAATCGTTCGTCGCCATCTGGTGGCAACGACAACGCGCCAAAAATCAAAGCGAGCGCCTCATCCCATAAAGAATCTGTTCCGTGACCGAGCTCAATGGGGTGACGTCCGAACTCGGATAAAGCAAATCGAAGCAAGTCGCGAATCGTATGAAGTTCCATCATGCCGGAAGACTAGACAGATGCCGCTTTGAGAGCAAGCAGACTTTGAAAGTTTGCCTTTACACCCTATGGTTAGCCCATGTCTGATGATTCATTTAAATCACTGATGCAAGAAACAGGCGTCGAGCCAATCGAACGTGAGGTTCGCATTCGCCCTAAAAAAGCCCTCTCCTCTGACGAGATTGAGATCGCTCGCGCACGTGCCGAGGATGCAGTAACAACACGCGCGCATCACGGATTATCGACCGAAGAGCCACCACCGATCGATCCACTCAAGCCGTTAGAATATGTGGCCTATGAAATTGACCGACGCGTTCTCGGCTTGCTCGATGAAGCCCCCTTCCCGGCACAATATGAAATCGACCTTCATGGCTACACTGTCGACGAAGCCGCGTACGCGATCACAGCGCTTTTTCAAACAATCAGAGAACGTCGCCTGACGCATATCCGCATCACTCATGGAGTCGGACGACATAGCAAAGATGGGCGCCCGCTACTCAAGGCCTACGTCAATCGCTGGCTGAAGAACAATCCTGATATTGTGGCCTTTGCTAGCGCTCGACGCTCAGATGGTGGCGTGGGTGTTGTGAACGCAGTGACGAGCGGTCTTTTTGATGACCGCTGGGAACGAACCTAGTTACTTTTTCTGTTTCACAAACTTCATCAGACGCCGCTTCCGCTGAATCTGACGGTCTGTGAGTTTGTTTTTCCGTCCTGCGAATGGATTCTCACCGGACTTGAATTCAATTTTGACCGGAGATCCTGTGATATTTAGTACTCGGCGGTAAATATTCTCCAGATACCGTCGATAGGCCTCTGGCACATCTTTGGTCTGATTTCCGTGGATAATAATTCGAGGCGGGTTCATACCACCCTGGTGCGCATAGCGCAGTTTAATCCGCCGACCACGTACGAGTGGGGGTTGATGATCAGCAACTGCATCTTCCAAAATTCGCGTTAACACATTGGTTGAGAATTTCGTTGTTGCAGCCTCATACGCCTCTTTGATTGAACCGTATAAATCACCAACACCGGTTCCATGGAGTGCTGAAATGTAGTGGATTTTCGCCCAAGGAATAAAACTCAGCCGACGTTTTAAGGTCTCGCGGATTTTCTCTCGCACATCAGGATCAAGGTGATCCCACTTGTTCACAGCAACAACCAACGCACGACCTGCATCAACGACTGTGCCCATCAGATGCATATCTTGTTCAACAAGACCCTCTTGCGCATCCACAACCAAGATCACGACATGAGAGTCTTCAATGGCCTGCAATGTTTTGACAATCGAAAACTTTTCGACTGTTTCACTCACTCGCCCACGACGTCTGACGCCCGCCGTATCAATGAGCGTATAGGTTTCGTCATGACGCTCATACGGAATGTAAATGGAATCTCGTGTTGTGCCTGGTAAATCAAATACAACAACTCGATCTTCGCCAAGCATGCGATTCACAAGCGTTGACTTTCCAACGTTCGGACGACCGACCACACCGATACGAATCCCGGGCGCATCTTGTCGTTGGTCGTTCGCATCAACAGGGTCGACATCAAGTAGTCCAAAATGCTCAAGCAACTGATCGCTCAACGCACTCACACCACGACCATGGGAGGCTGCGATTGCCTGTGGTTCGCCAAAACCAAGGCCGTAGAAGTCGGCTAAGGCAACATCCGCATTCTGGCCATCAATCTTATTAGCAACGAGCCAAACCGGTTTGTCTGTGCGTCGAAGCATGTCTGCAACTGTTTGGTCTGAAGCAGCAACGCCACTGGTCGCATCGACCATAAAGACCACTGCATCGGCTTCCTCAATCGCAGCCTTCGACTGCTCAGCCATTGCAGCATCAATCCCCGCTTCTCCACCGGTGAGCCCACCGGTATCAATCAACAGGAATGGATGACCCGATAACAAGGCGCGCCCATATTTACGGTCACGCGTTAAGCCTGCGTAATCTGCGACAAGCGCATCACGGCTTCGCGTTAAACGGTTAAATAACGTGGACTTGCCGACATTGGGTCGACCAACGAGGGCTATGACAGGGGTGTTCAACGCACCACTTCCACGCGACTCAATCGCCCGTCAAGTAACTGAACCAGCACACCGTTGCCAATTGCGACTGGTGCAACTTTTCCCTTGTCGCCACCCACATCGAGGCGACCGATAATTGAACCATCGGCAGGATCCAAGAGATGCAACTCACCTTCGAGATCAACCACACCGATGGAATCAGCAATGACCACTGGAGGACTTAACTCGCGGTACTTGAGTGCTTCCGTGGTCCACAAGGATTCACCTGATTGCGCGCTGTAGGCTGAGATTGTTCCGTCGGTTTCAACCACTGTGACTGCATTGAATGCGAGTAGTGCGCCTGGATATGCATCAGAATCCAAACTCCAGATCAACTGACCATTCCGCGCATCCAGAAGACTCACTTGTCCATTGCGGGTCGCAGTTGCCACGAGGTTATTGCGAACCGACGGCGCTCCTTTTGAATCCACAATCCGTTCAAGCGGGCTTCGACCACGCGAGACCGCGACTTGACGCTCCCACAAGATACGTCCGGTGTCAGCCTGATAGGCCACAATTCGACCTGATTCCCATAAAACAAAGAGCACATCACCGGCTAGTGTCATTGGCGCACCACCGCGGATACCAACCCCACTCTCTTGCGCTTCTTCGAACCAAACGGTTTCACCAGTTGTTGCATTCAAGGCAAGCAACTGACCGATCTGAGTTTTCACAAGAACCAAGGAATCAGTCGCGATTGGCGGCACCGTCGAATTACTCGGTAATGCCACCTCAAAGCGCACTTCCCCATTGTCACGCGATAAAGCAACTAACACCGCATCTGCCGTTGTGACGTACACAGAAGAGCTGTTCAAAGCAGCGCCACCGACAATCGATCGATCGATATCGGTATCCCATAATTCATCGAGTTCCGCATTCAACAAATAGACATCACCACCAGCCGATGCTGCAGCAATCACGTCGCCATCAACGGCCGGACTCAAGCCTGTCTGATCTCCCCCACCGAGTGAGGTTGATTCTACGTCGTCGAGCTCAACGCGCTCCGTGATTCGCTCGAGAGGAGTAGGATCAGGCTTTTCGGGAGCGCTTGAGCAGCCGACAAGCGCAAACAGAACGGCGCAACTCAATAAACGATGCATTAGGACCCCTCAGGTAATGCTGACAGTTTCAAGTCAACCACTGCTGTATTTAAGCCTGCCTCGGTCAACGATGTTTGCGCTTTCAAATACGCATCCCGCGCTTCAAGTGGTTTATTTAAGGTGACTAAGATATCGCCCTCGAGTTCACTGCGAGACCCCTTAAAGAACTCAGCTGACATCGAGCGCACTCGACTCAGTGCAGCGTCACCTTGACCGAGTTCGAGTTCGAGTCGCGCAAGGCGCAGAGAGGCCATCGCTTTCAATTCAGGCAGTTCAAGCTCGGCTTCCGCATAGGTTAACTGACTCACTGCCAAATCGAAGTCACCGCGCTCAACCGCTTGCGCTGCAACAATTGCCGCACCAAGTGCCGCATAGTTGCTGCCGGCATGTGACTGACGAAGACCATCAGCAACAGCGAGCAAACGATCATAGTCTGCATCTGTGTCTTGTTCTGCAAAGTTAACCGCCGACAATTCGATGAGCTCTTGATAACGGCCAGCCGCATCTGACTGCTGATTGATCTGATATTGCTGCCATTGCTGATAGCCAAGAACTGAACCAACACCGACCGCAATCGCAACCAATAAACCGAGACCATTCTGGGCAAGCCAGCGTTTGAGGGCTTCACCCTGTTCTTCATCGGTCTTTAAATAATCCATCATGCATCCTTTAATTCTGAAATTCGGTTGAGTAGCTCAGCTTCGCTCAATGTCTCTTGCTCGCCACCACGCAGTGGCTTATAGACAATCTGCCCACTCTCAAGTTCCACTTGCCCAATAATTAAACCAATTTCGGCACCTGATTTATCAGCCTTTTTCAACTGACTTTTCAAACTACCGCCACCGATGTGGGTCATGAAGCGAAGAACGGGAAACTGCGATCGCAGGGTGCGAGCCAATTGTCGAATCGCAGACTCACATTCAACCTGTTGCGGCATTAAATATACATCGGCTTGGGTTTGATAGGCATCTGGAATCACCTCAAGTGATTCCATCAACAGAACAACGCGCTCCATGCCAAGAGCGAAGCCAACACCAGGCGTTGATCGTCCACCAAGATGCTCGACTAACCCATCGTAGCGTCCACCACCACAAATCGTTCCTTGAGCACCAAGTGCGGTCGTCGTCCACTCAAACACAGTGCGTCCATAATAGTCGAGACCGCGTACGAGTCGTGGATTGATTGTAAAATCGATTCCAGCGTCCTCGAGCGCTTGGGTTAATACTGCAAAGTGCTCACGATCATCGTCTGTCAGATAATCCATCAACGATGGTGCATCACCTAACAACGCCTGCGTTGACTCGTTCTTTGAATCCAAAATACGCAGTGGACTGCGATCGAGACGAGACCGACTGTCTTCGTCCAATTGATCTTTTCGCGACGATAGAAAATCAACGAGTGCTGTCCGATAGCGCGCACGAGCCTCGGGTGATCCAATTGAGTTAAGCTCAAGTGTCACTGCATCACGAATCTTCAACTGTTTCCACAGCTGATCCGTCATTTCGATCAGTTCCGCGTCCATCGCAGCATCAGCGATACCAAAACATTCCACGCCTATTTGGTGGAACTGTCGATACCGGCCCTTTTGAGGGCGTTCATGGCGAAACGCAGGGCCTTGGTACCACAAACGCTGAGTCTGGTTATGGAGAAGACCGTGTTCAATTGCAGCTCTGACAACACCTGCAGTCAGCTCTGGCCGCAACGTTAAGCTGTCACCCGAACGGTCTTCAAAGGTATACATCTCTTTTTCAACAATATCGGTCACATCCCCGATCGATCGTGCAAAAAGAGCGGTGTCTTCGACGATTGGTGTGCGTATCTGGGTTAGCCCATAGGCACCGAAAATCCGTTGAGCCTGCTGTTCAAGATAGCGCCATGCGCCAGCCTGTTCGGGGAGAATATCTGGCATCCCCCGTACTGATTGAATCGCCATTAATGTGTATCCGTTGAATGCGCGATTAACTCAGCACGCGCATGATCCTTGATCTCAGCCTGCTTTCGAATCATCGACTCAAGTTCATCGAGAAAATCTGATCCTGGAAGTCGTGCTGCTGGCTTACCGTCAATAAATAACGCCAAACTCTCTGGATTCCCGCCGGTGAACCCTAAATCTGCTTCTTTTGCCTCACCAGGCCCATTGACGACACATCCGATCACGGCAACATTGAGTGGCGTTTTCACATCTTCAAGGCGAGCCTCAAGCTGATTCATAGTACCGATTACGTCGAATGTTTGGCGTGAACAGCTCGGACATGCGATGAAATTAATACCACGTGACCGAAGTCGTAACGATCGCAATAAATCAAATCCGACCTTCACTTCCTCAACCGGGTCCGCTGCAAGTGAAATACGCAAGGTGTCGCCAATCCCATCCATCAGCAACATGCCAAGGCCTGCTGCTGACTTCACTGTACCACTCCGCAGCCCACCGGCTTCAGTAATCCCTAAATGGAGCGGCTGCTCAATTTGATCAGCAATCTTTCGGTAAGCAGCGACGGTCATGAAGATCTCGCTCGCCTTGAGACTGACTTTAAATTCCTGGAAATCTAGCCGATCAAGGATATCAATATGACGCATGGCCGACTCGACCAAGGCGTCTGGCGTTGGTTCGCCATACTTTTTCTGCAAATCCTTTTCCAATGATCCAGCATTAACGCCAATTCGGATTGGAACACCGTGATCACGACAGGATGATACGACCGCTCGAACGCGGTCTTCACGACCAATATTGCCCGGATTAATCCGCAAGCAATCGACACCCAACTCAATGACTTTCAGTGCAATTTTGTGATCAAAATGGATATCTGCAACCAGCGGAACCGACACCTTCGAGCGGATCTGACCAAACGCATCGGCAGCTTCCATTGTTGGCACAGAAACACGAACGAGATCCGCGCCTGCATCAATAATTGCCTCAATCTGAGCCACGGTTGCTTCAACATCACAGGTATTGGTGTTGGTCATTGATTGCACAGCAATCGGGGCGTCGCCTCCGATTGCTACAGAACCAACGTGAATTTGACGAGACTGACGGCGCTTAATCGGCGATTCGATCAATTCGTCTCAGCTCCTAATGTAATCCGTGCAACGTCCTGATATGACTTCGTCTTCAGGTCTTGAGCTTCGCCATTGAAGGTCACGGTACTCACACTCACAGCACCCACAAGAACTTCGATTGGTCCGTAGGTATCGAGATTGACATCTTTTTCAGGCGTCATCAGATCGGCCAATACGAGACGACCACGCGCATCACGAACCTCAACCCAAGACTCACCAGTAAACACAATCTCTAGCCGACCGCGGGCCCCCATTGCAAGCTGATCTGCTGATGGACCTGTGACTGTTTCTGACAACACACGCAAACCGTCATCTTGACCAGGGCTCACCTGGGTCGTTTGCACAGGTTCGGTTGGCGCTGGAGCAAGACCACTTGCCTCAGCAATTATCCGACCACCTTGGCTCAAATTACTCGGCGAGACAACAACAGGCTTCTCTTCTGGCTGCTCGACTTTCTCGGCAACCGGCTTTTCCACTTTTGGCTCAACTTTTTTGACCACCTTCGGTGGTTCAGGAACCTCAACTGGCTTTTCAGGCTCTGGTTGCTTTTCAACTGCGACAGGTTTGGGTTCCACTTGTGCCACTTCCTTTGGCTTTTCCACTTCGACTACCTGAGGCTCTTCTGCAGTTACTGATTCAGCAGGAACCTCCACGACAGGCTCCTGATTCTCTGCGGATTCCTCAGCAACTACTTCTCTTCCTGCATCGGCACCCGCGATGACCGGTTGGCCTGAATTCTGTTCAGTCGTCACTTCGGTATCAGATTCTGTCGTGGTCTTGAGTGAGGAATCAGACTGCTCGTCTTGAGGTACTACCACGGCGACCTCGGGCTCTGCGTCGTCAGAGTCCATGTATGAAATAAATGCACCGGCGGCAATTAATACCATCACTACCACTGCTGCGGCAGCCATGGTGCCTTTACCTGGCCCAGAAGATGGCTGTTGAACGCCGACTCCTGTCGTTGACATCGTTTGAATTGGCTCACCTGATTGCTCAGCCTTCCAGCGGTCGAATGGCTCAAGGATATCCGCTTCGTTCACTCCAAGCTTCTTGGCATAGAGCTTTAAATAGCCACGGACAAAACTTAGACCAGCAAGTTCAGAATAATCGTCAGACTCAATTCCACGAATCACTTGTTTTGTAAGATTCGAAATCGCTGACATCTCATCGATTGTCAGTCCCTTCTCTTCTCGCGCCTGCCTCAAAAGAGACCCAGGTAATCCTGATGGTGGATTGACCTCTGTTTCAGTGTTTTCTGTCGACATACAACTTTTCTGAATTGAGTACCACCGAATCATACATCAGAAGTTGTTTGGACCAAAATCCCGGCCAACAATCTTTAACTGTTCCCGAATTCTCCGAAACTCTTTTTCGATTCGTCGACCCTGTGCAGTCATTTTATGGGCTGTTGGTAATGCCTGATAAAGATTCGCAGCGTAAGCAATCGAGCCACGCTTCAGCTCCACTTCAACGCGTAGTAGATGAATCTCTGAATTATCTGTTTTCATCTGAGCAAGTTTTGATAAATCACGAGCGGCCGCATCGAATTGTCCGGCATCGATCAATAGTGACGCCCGAATTTGCAGCGCCTCATAGCGATTCGAAAAATCGACTGACTCGCAGGCAACGGCAATGACATCAAGCGCTTGTTGAAGCTCTCCTGAGTCTTTCAAAAATTTCGCATATGCCAGACTCACGGCAGGTGACTTTTGATCTAAGCGATCATAGAGCTGAGCCACGTGCACCACATCCCCCTGACGCTGTAAGATTTGCGCACGTTTCAACAATACAGCCTCGATGTTAGGAGCTATTGCTTCTGCTTGAATAACCAAAGGCAATGCTTTGGTCAGATCACCCCGGGCAATGTGCGCATCTGCAAGATGAAGAAGCGGTCGAACACGATGAAGATCTGCAGCTTGATTTGTAAGAAAAGTCTGACAACCACTGAGTAGAAATTGACTAAGGATGGTGCAGAGAAACACCATCCGGCACATCAATGCGTCACCTGCTCCGTGACATCCTGCATTTGGATGTAGCGTGCTGAGCGCTTGGTTTTATCCGCAACCTGCCCCGCTAGCTGTCCACAGGCAGCATCGATATCATCACCGCGGGTTTTGCGCACAGTCACGACATGCCCGTCGTTCAACAGTATCCGCTGAAATGCATAAATTCTGTTTCGAGAACTGACTTCATATTGCGTTCCGGGGAAGGGATTGAATGGAATGAGGTTAATTTTGCACCGAACAGTCTTCGCGAGCTTCGACAACTCACGGGCTTGTTCATCTGAATCATTCACACCCTTCAGCATGGTGTATTCAAAAGTCACTGATCGGTTGTCGCTCAAACCACCTAAGTAGTTCCGAATGCTCTCAAACAGGACAGCGATCGGATATTTTCGATTGATTGGAACCAATTCATCACGTAGTGCGTCATTTGGCGCGTGCAAAGACACCGCAAGCGCAACATCAGTCACCTTGGCCAGCTCGTTAAGATTTGGAACAACCCCAGAGGTCGACAACGTCACTCGGCGTTTGGACAAACAATAGGCTTGATCCTCAAGCATCAGACTCATGGCGTCGACCACAGGCTCAAAATTCAACAATGGTTCGCCCATACCCATCATTACAACATTGGTCACGGCGCGTTTTTGAGAATCTTTGACTGGCAATCCAAACGATTTGGCCGCCAAGAAGACCTGACCAATGATCTCAGCAGCAGTCAGATTCTTGTTGAACCCCTGCTTACCAGTCGAACAGAAACTGCAATCAAGCGAACACCCCACCTGTGAGGACACGCACAGGGTTCCGCGGTCACCTTCTGGGATATAAACAGTTTCAACTTTTGAGCCGCCATCGACTTCCATCAGCCACTTGCGAGTTCCGTCTTCAGAATCCCCCTGGAAAGTCACTTTAGGAGGCCTGACTTCGGCAATTTCATTGAGTCGATCTCTCAGAGATTTTGAGAGATTAGTCATTTGATCGAAGTCTGTGACGCCTTGTTGGTGAATCCACTTCACCATTTGCGCGCCACGAAACTTCTTCTCACCGATTGAGAGGAAGAACTCTTCCATTTTTGGAAGGGTTAACCCAAGTAGATTAACCCTCTCAACCGATGATTCAGTCATTTAGCGTGAGCAGATTTCAGACGCTTGGAAAAAATAAGCAACTTCACGTGCAGCGCTTTCAGGACTGTCTGATCCATGCACAGCATTTGCGTCGATGCTTTCTGCGAAATCAGCACGGATCGTTCCTGCCGCCGCTTCTTTCGGGTTGGTCGCACCCATCAATTCACGATTCTTCGCAATCGCATTCTCGCCCTCTAACACTTGCACAACAACAGGACCAGACGTCATGAAGCCAACCAAGTCTTTGTAGAAAGGACGTTCTTTGTGCTCTGCGTAAAAACCGCCAGCGAGCTCATCGTCGAGTTGCAACATCTTCATTGCGACAATTGTGAGACCAGCTGCTTCAAAACGGCTTTCGATTTGACCGATGACGTTTTTCGCAACAGCATCAGGTTTGATAATAGATAACGTACGTTCGATTGCCACGACGGCTTCTCCTTAAAACTTGGTTCGGACTATTCCGGGCGCGGATTATAGGGGAACAGAGGCCCCGACCGCAAAGCTCTCGCCACATCCGCATTCACTCACGACATTCGGGTTGTCAAAACGCAGGGTTCGATTCACGCCTTCGATCTTCAAATCCACCGTCGTACCAGCCAATAGTGGCTCAGAAATCGGATCGACGACGATAGTGAGTCCATCAACATCAATCAGTCGGTCGGCGTCAGTCGGCGCTTTGGCGTAATCAATGACATAGGCATAACCCGAGCAGCCAGACGTCTTCACACCCAACCGAATCGCTGTTGCATCTGTGTTGCGCGAAAGCGCACCCTTTAAATGATCTACCGCCTCAGGCGTCACAACGAGATTCATGCCGTACTCCTTAATTGAGAAACTGCGTTTGTAAGCGTATCGATCAGGATAGACACTTCATCGGATGTCGTCATCCGTCCCAAACTAATTCGCAGAGAGGATAGTCCCTGATGCCGATTGAGTCCCATGGACTGAAGGACATGTGATGGTTCGATAGTTGCTGAATTACAGGCACTTCCTGTTGAAACCGCAATTTGCGGCATCGCAGCCATTAATCGCTCAGCATCAACCTGATCAACCGTAATATTTAAAATATGTGGCACACCGCGCAACCCATTGCACCGGATGCCTCCGAGTTCACTGATGGCTGACTCAATACGATCACGAAACTGGTTCAATCGCTCAATTTCCGTCGCACTCTCGGCCTTTGCGATCCGATACGCGTCACCCATGCCGACAATTTGATGCGTAGGCAGCGTTCCCGAGCGCATCCCTCGCTCGTGCTGCCCACCGTGCTGCTGTTCAGCAACACGACACGAACCACGACGTACATAGAGTGCCCCGATCCCCTTAGGCCCATGGATTTTGTGCGCTGATAGCGAACCGAGATCAATACCCAACGAGTCAACTGTCCAAGGCAATTTACCAACCGATTGCGCCAAATCAGAATGCATCAAGGCGCCAGCTGCATGAGCCATTGCAGCAATATCGGACACAGGCTGAACGACACCTGTTTCATTATTCACAAGCATCACCGAGACCAAGAGCACCTTGTCATCAAGCACTTGTGCCAATGCATCAAGATTGAGCTGCCCATTGGGTTCTGGCTTTAGGTAAATCACCTCTGCGTTATGGAGATGAGCACAGGTATCAAGAACTGCTTTGTGTTCTGTCTCCATGGTGATGATTTTGTTCCGACCCGTGCTGTCCGCCATCGCCTCAAACACACCCCGAATCGCGAGGTTGTCAGATTCGGTCGCACCACTCGTCCAGACAATCTCACGAGGGTCTGCACCAATGGTCTCCGCAACCATGGAACGCGCCCATTCAACTTCTTCAGAAGCCATCCAACCAAAACCGTGTGTTGTTGACGCTGGATTCCCAAAGGTTCCATCGGAACCCAAGCAGGCTCTCATTTTTTCGATGACACGCGGATCAACCGGAGTCGTCGACGCATTATCAAAATACGCAGTCATCATCCTGTTTTACCTGGCGTACTCTCCGGCACACCTAACTCACCCATCAATTCTTTTTCATCAAGTGTTGGCAAATCTTCGTCACAATACTTTGGATTGACCTGACACAAGTGCTCACCCATCGTATGCATTTTCTGATCCACATGATGCAGTTGGTCAAGGATCGCGTGAATCGAGCGAACAAGCGGATCCGGTACGTCTTCGCCAAGTGCGTACAGATCAAACCCAGCCTTTTCGTGCATATCCCGACGGCGCTTTTCAACCTCAAATTCAGGATCAGCTTGCCCCTTTGTTACAAACCGCGCAGGGATACCCATCGCTGTAGCATCTGGCGGCACGGGTCGCGTGACCACAGCGTTCGATCCGATACGAGCGCCTTCACCGATTTCAATCGGCCCCAAAACTTTTGCTCCGGCACCAACAACAACTCGATCTTTCAACGTTGGATGACGTTTACCAGGATTCCAGGTTGTTCCACCCAGAGTCACTCCATGGTAGAGCGTACAGTCATCGCCAATCTCGGCTGTCTCACCAATAACGACACCCATGCCATGATCAATAAAAAATCGCCGACCTATCCGTGCGCCTGGATGAATCTCAATTCCAGTCAGAAAGCGCGCTGTTTGAGCGATGAAACGAGCGAGCCACTTGAGACCGCAACGCCACAACCAGTGGGTCAGGCGATGGATCCAGATCGCGTGTAGTCCGGGGCTTGTCGTGACTACCTCGAACCAATGGCGGGCAGCAGGGTCGCGATCAAAAACCGCGCGAACATCTTCTCGCATTCCCTTAAACATCATCCTGCTCTCCGTCCTCTAACCCGTAATTCTCCTGAATAGTCCTTTGATTGGTGGGGGGATCCATCTTTTCAATGCTATTTAAGATGCCTCGCAGAATATTGATTTCAACGCGGTCAACACGTGCGCGGTTGAAGAGTCGTCTGAGTCTCGCCATGCCGAGCATCGGATTTTTTGGATCGAGAAAACCGCTGTGCCTTGTTGCCTGCTCAAAATGCTCAATCAAGCCATCGACCTCGCGAGCTGTTGCCGGTTCTTCATCCCACGATTCACAACCAAACCGTTCAAGATCATAGGTCGGCGGCCATGATTCTTTTGACTCGATCCCGGTTCGGCCTTGGCGATCTAAAAATGCCAGGCGAAGCTCATAGGACATCACCTGCACTGCTGAGCCCAAATTAAGACTCGAATACTCGGGGTTCGCAGGAATTTCGATGTGATAGTGACACCGCGCGAGTTGTTCATTTAATAGCCCGCACTCCTCTCGTCCATAACATATCGCAACACGACCCTTCTCCGCTTCTTCGATCAACATTGGCGCGATTTGACGCGGAGTGACATGCGGATACGCGAGCGAACGTAGACGGGCTGATGTACCAACGACCAGCCGGCAATCTGCGATCGCGTCATCGAATGTTTCATACAGCGAAGCACCATTCAGCACATCAAGCGCACCCGATGCTCGCGCTGAAGCGATTGGTGAGGGATAATCATCCGGACTAACCAGTCGACACGACGCCAACCCCATAGTCTTTAAAGACCGAGCAACCGCTCCGATATTTCCGGGATGAGAAGGAGAGGCTAAAACCGAGATCAAATTACTCGGCAGGCTATCGGGGAGATCGTCCAAACTGGTATCCTTTTATGTTTACAGCCAAGATTATAGCGATGCATCCGTCTAATTCACTCCTAGTTCCTATTCTTCACAAACATGGTGACCGTTTGTTACGGGCTCAAATCGAGGCGCATGCCAAAGAGCTCGGCCCAGAAGACCGCAAAAAATTCCTTGGAAAACAATTTGATGCGGTAACGGATGCGATCGGAGAGAAACTCGGAATGTCTTACAAAAACGCGCCGGTATTAACGTCATGGGATGCTAATACGATCAAATCATCCCTGAAAAGTTGGATTATCTTTTTAGCCGGTGAAGCAAACTTCACCCTTGGCATTGACGATTTTTCACTCGGCCTAATGCAACTCGAGCTCGGACGCCCAGTGAGCTTCTCAGCAATCACACCAGCAACACAGACGGAGATTCACGGCCATCGTAACGAAGGTGTATTTGTCAACGGGTACCGTATTCGGAAGACGCTCTCGAAAGTTGAGTCGAAGCTATGCGTGATTCTTGGACCTGAGCGTTACACCGGTGATGACATTCAATCATTCGATTTTGTTCGTCAAAGCGGTAACGAACTCGAAGACATGCTGTTGGTCTTGGGCGGACGTGCCCAGAAACATTTCGGAGAACCGGGTGATACAACGCTCAAAACGCTGATCACCCATTTCCTGACCCCTTAACGGTTACTCAAACTCCATCCGTTCAAATACGCGGCCTGCATTGCGGGCTGCAAGTTCATCATACGTGTGCCAATGCTTGTATTGGCTTTGATCAATCTTGTACGCATCGTCTAACGAACCGCCGTTATCCAAGATTTCCTGGACCTCGCCTCGAAGGAAGACGAGATAATCCTTTGTCCCCGCGGTCACAGTCGCAACGTCCGTCGGCCCACCATGGCCAGGAACAATCATCCAGTCTGAGACTTCATCTGCAAAGAGCTCAAAACTCTCAAGCCATAAGGCTGTATCGGTATTATCGAAGATTGGCGGCATCCGCACATGGAAGGCCATATCGCCTGCAAGGACCACCTGATCTTTGGGAATAAGAACACTCACATCACCAGGAGAATGGGCCGAACCATAAATCTTTGCGATCACGGGTAAGCCACCAAGATCCAACTCGTACTGCTCCTCAAATGTCACATCGAAATTTACGAGATCAGTATCTTGTGCGAACTCTCGCGATAAGCCCCCAAATCCTTTCTCATCAATTTCATGTTGCGCATCAACATGACCAATCAAAGTCGCGCCTTGTGACTTCCAATAGTGATTACCAAAAACGGCATGGCCTTGACCATTTTCACTGATGGCATACTTCACCGGTAGGTCTGTGATTTTCTGGATCTCCGCGTGCAACGCTCTTGCAAGCGCATTGTTTGAACCACCATTCACAACCAAAACAGCGTCCGAACCAATCACAAATGACAAATTGTTATTGTGGCCAGCATTCTCATAGGTTGGCGGCTGTGTCGCACCAATCGCGCTATACACATGCTCACTGACTTTCACTGGATAATCATATAAGGCCGTGTTTGGCGCTTTATCTAAAGGTCCGTACTCACCACGCTCGAGCGCTGTTTTTTCATCTGCCGCTTGAAGCGACATCGAAGACGCAGTCATCGCGGCAACTAAAATCCATGAACGCATTCTTATTCCTTTCTTGGTAACTCGATCGATTACTGTACGTATTTCTCTCTGACGATCAATCGCAACGCAACCGCGACTTGCCAAAGATCAAGAATTACGAACAGCTTCACCTTTTTCAAACGCTGTTTGTGTCGCCGGCCGGGCAGCAATTTGATCAAACCAACGCTTAACATTTGGGTATTCATTTAAATCCATTTCTTGCCACTCGTACCGTGCAATCCAGGGATAACAAGCCATATCGGCGATTGAATATTCGTCAGCGATGAACTCACGTCCCTCGAGAGCGCCATTCAACACACCGTACAAACGTGCTGTTTCAGTTCGATATCGCTCGATTGCATATGGAATTTTCTCAGGAGCAAAACGACCAAAATGATGGTTCTGGCCTGCCATTGGTCCAAGCCCACCCATCTGCCACATCAGCCACTTCATGACGTGATAACGCGCGCGCAGATCAGTGGGATAAAATTGGCCAGTCTTCTCTGCGAGGTAGAGCAAAATAGCGCCAGACTCAAACAGATCCAAAGGTTGTCCACCGCCAATCGGATCATGGTCTACAATCGCCGGCATTCTATTATTCGGGGATATTTTGAGAAAATCAGGTTGAAACTGATCGCCTGCAGTAATATTGATCGGATGGATGGTGTATTCGAGTCCGCATTCTTCGAGCATCATCGTAATTTTGTTGCCATTTGGGGTTGGCCAGTAATACAGGTCGATCATTATTGTCTCCTTGGTTTTCAAGGAATGTGGCCCCGCTTACAGCGAAAAACAAGGATTTTTACAAGATTCAACTATGACAACACTCCGACACACTCTGCTAACACTCGCAAACCGCTTCCTTGAGACCCTGCCGGAATCTGCCCCATCAATTGACTGGCAGAACACTTTGTGTGCACGATGGGTTCATGATCGCGCAAACATGGGCCACCTACGCGCGCTCAAACCACGCCTTGATCAAACATTCGAAGGCTTGATTGGTGTTGATCAACAGGCATCCCAATTCAAAGCCAATCTCGAGTTATTCCTCAAAGGGTTACCAGCCAATGCCACTCTGCTCTGGGGCGCTCGTGGTACAGGCAAATCATCGATGGTACGCGCTGCCCTCACCGCATATCACGAACGCGGATTGAGAATTGTTGAAGTTGAAAAAGCACATTTAGGCGATCTACCGGCCATCGTCGATCAGGTGCGTGCGGAGCCATTCCAATTCCTGATTTATTGCGATGACCTCACATTTGAAGATGGAGAACGTGAGTACTCAGGATTGAAAACTGTCCTCGACGGCACACTTGAGGAGTTTGGCAGCAATATTCTTGTGGTCTGTACCAGCAACCGCCGCCACTTGGTTTCTGAGCCCATGAGTGACAACTTGCAAGCGACTGTCGTCAATGGCGAGATCCACCAAGGCGATGCAATCGAAGAGCGTGTTTCATTGTCTGATCGTTTTGGACTCTGGCTCTCCTTTTACCCGTATCCACAAGAGATTTATGTTGCGATCGTCAAACACTGGTATGACGAACTTGGCCGAGATCTGGATTTACCAGAATTTACCGAGGCAGTGGCAGTAGAGGCGAATCGTTTTGCCATCGCGCGCGGTGGTCGCGGTGGTCGCGTGGCTCGTCAGTTCGTGATCGACTGGATGGCTAAAAAGCTGCTGGATTCAAACGCATAGATCTACTGTGCTTTTAGGTTATCTAGAAACCAGCTATTCGCTTTAGGTCATAGCATTGAGATTCTGTGGTTCCTGATTGATCTGGTGGGCCAAACCCCACATGTCTGAGCGCTTAGATTTGGGTTTGGTAATGGATTTTTTATAAGCCCAGAAAACCAAGCCCCGAGACGCTGAGGCCCTACGGGACTTAGTCTATTTTATTTGCCTTGAGGCGGAACGTAGTTCGCCAAAGTCGTTTGCGCGAGTGTTGCCGCTCCCGAAATATCTATAGATTCAAGTATATGAAATTGATCGAATGATCCGGTAGAACCCACGGCAATCTTGATCGCCATAGCTTGCTCTACTGTACCTTCACACACAGCAAGGAAATCAAAAATTCCCCTTGTGATTTGAAAGTCAATCAGCTTGATTCCCGTCGAGGCAGTCATCGCCTCAACGACCTGTTTTCTGTCCTGAGTTGGATTCGCTACAAACCCTTTTAGTGCGGCCGCAGAATATGAGCCAACGCAATAGATCTTGGTCATGGGTAAACTCCAATTTAATTATTTTCTGTCTATCAATAAGATAGACAACATAACACAGATAAGTTCCAGTTTGGATGTTGCAACTCAGTTGCTAACTCATTCATTCAACACCGCTTTAAGTTGGATAGTATTTTTAATTTAATGTGTCGGAGAACCTAACCACTATAAACGTATGTAAACTCCAGCATTAAACATGCCCGTAGTTTGGGAGAGCCAGTTGGACCAAGAGTATCTCAAAGAACTGATCTCAGATCATGCTGCCAATCCGAGGAACAAATATCGGATAGAGCAATCAACCTGTACGTGCCAGGGGAAGAATCCGTTATGTGG